>CAJBTU010000329.1 GCA_903958625.1 uncultured Ignavibacteriota bacterium
CAACGGCGAGATCGCTTCGATCACCCTCTGTTCATTGATATGTTTTGGGAGAGGAAGCTGAACAAGTATCCCATGGATCTTTGAATCATTATTGAACCGATCGATCAGCGAAAGTACTTCGCGTTCAGTTGCCGTTGCCGGCAATCGTTCCGTAACAGAATAAAAGCCAATGTCCTCGCAAGCTTTTCCTTTGCTTTTTACGTAAGATTGCGAGGCAGGATTTTCTCCCACAAGAATGAAAGCTAAACCGGGGAAAAAACCCTTTTCGAGATTGAATTTGCCGGCGGCCAATTTCACCTCGTTCTTAATGTCCTGCGATATCTTTTTCCCGTCGATAATGGTCATTGTTTTTTGTGGTATTTGAAGGTTAGAAAACTGTTACGTGATATTGGTCATGCAATTTTTTACCGTGACCTGTATATTTCCCTTTGTGTGCGAAATGTCATGGTTTCAAACCGAAGAATCGTGTAAACTTGTATCACTTTTATGGGACAACAACAATTACTATTGATTATTCTCGGCGTTATGATCGTCGGCGTTGCCGTGACCGTCGCCATTACCCTTTTCAACGACCATTTAATCGAAGCCGACCGGGACGATATTCAAAATGATCTGGCGCTTATGGCAACACGGGCGCAGGAATATTATTTTAGACCACTACCGATGGCAGGCGGCGGTCATTCCTTTCTCGGTCTGACGGCAGATGCTGCTGGAATGGTAAAGATCGTTTCAAATGAATTCGTCAATAACGAGCATGGCACGTTTACCATACAAACAGCCGGGACATCATCGCTCGTCATACTCCAGGCGGTCGGCAGAGTTCAGTTACCTGACGGAACGTTTCCGACATATTATTGCAGAGTCCGAGACCGAAAATATCTGACGCAACTTATCAATTGAAGAAGTCAATCTTATGGGGCAACAACAACTATTATTGATCATTCTTGGAGTCATCATCGTTGGAATTGCAGTTTCTGTAGCGATTACGATCTTCAACGATAATTTGATATCATCCAACCGCGATCAAATTCAAAATGATCTGCTCTTTATCGCGTCGAAAGCACAGGAATTTTATGCCACACCTGCCTCACGAGCCGGAGGCGGACATTCCTTTTCCGGCATCACAGCCGATGCCACCGGAATTAAAAAATTGGTTTCACAAGAGTTCATCGACAATAATAATGGTACCTATTCGGTCCGTTCCGCCGGTTCATCCACGACCGTACAATTCCAAGGAGTAGGGAAAGTACAATTGCCCGACGGAAGTTACCCGACCTATACATGCAGGGTCAGAACATATTCGTTTTCCATCCGGAAGCGAAATTAGAACTTCGGATAGATCAGTTGTTCGAACTTCACACACTTCCCTGTTTCAACTTCCACTTCGGCGATCACTCCGCACAACCGGACATCGTTAGCCGCCGTTTCATACTTATGCGGTGTCTGAGTTAAGAAACGTTTAATCGCCAGATCTTTTTTCATGCCAAGAACAGAGTCATACGGTCCGGTCATACCAACATCCGTGATAAATCCCGTTGCGCGGGGAAGTATCCTTGCATCTGCGGTCGGTGTGTGAGTATGCGTTCCGACAACGACGCTCGCACGGCCATCAACATACCATCCGAGAGCCATTTTTTCCGCAGTCGCTTCGGCGTGGAAATCAATAAAAGTGATCTTCGTCTGCTCATTGATCTTGGATAATGCCCAATCCACCGTGCGGAAGGGATCTTCGATCGGCTGCATGTATGTTCGTCCCTGCAAATTGATCACGCCGACCTTCACGCCATTTTTCATTTCATAAACCGTATAACCAATGCCGGCCGTTCCATGCGGAAAATTCAGAGGACGAAGCAGATGTTTGAACGACGTATACACCTTTCTCATATCCCACCGGTCGAACGTGTGATTACCGCCGGTGATAACGTGAACACCAAGATCGAACAGCTGTTTTACCTGTACCTCTTCGATACCTTTTCCGTCAGCCGTATTCTCGCCGTTCGCTATGCAGAAATCAATATTGTGCTTCTCGAGAAGTCCCTTCAGAAGTCCGGCAACAAGTTCAAGCCCCGGCTTGCCGATAATATCTCCGATAAAAAGTATGTTGATGGTTGGCGGCATAATTTTATTTCACTCTGTATAATACTGACGGCGGATTTTCCGTATAGGTGATCGGTTCAAGCCAGGATGGCGCATTATTGGGATTCAATAATGATTGGAACTCCGGACGCATATTTGCTTCAAAGATACCGTAGAATAAATATGAGGCATTCATCTTTTTGGTTTCCCGTTCGAGTTCGTCGTATGTCCGGACGTACGGGAAATAGTTCATCTTCTTATTGATATAGAATGCAATATGCGGCTTCCGGCAGACGATGATCTTCGTTTCATCGGTATCCTTAATATTTGCATTGAACCAATCTGCGATCACTTTAATTTCTTTCGGACCGGAATCAATATTTTCCTTATTGAACTCATAGGAATTCACCAACGACCATCCGATCAACAGCGCAGCAATAACAAAACCATTATAGAACGGAATACCTTTCCACCGCTCCCACGTTAACGTTACAACAGCAAATGTTGAATAGACTGGAATCAGGAACATTGAGAATCGCTCGCCATAAAATACAAGCAATAACACAAGAAACATCATGACGCCGAAGACAAAATACGCAGACTGGCGGGCGTTCGGCCTTTTTTTGACCAGCCCGAAGATACCGGCAAGAAAACAACTGCCGATACCCCATCCGACAAGGATCTGAAGATCGCTGGTAAAATGTTCGAAGACATTCTTGAAGATCGTTGAGACAAACAATCCCGGGTCCGCCAGAATAACCTGACTAAGCGAATTATATTTGGCCGATTCTACATTCCAGTATTGATCCCAACCGATCTTCCCCTTGGCAAACATTTCATAGGCGATGTTCAGATAGTTTCTATTATAAAAAAAACTTCCCTTTTCATTCAACGAATGAACGCCCCAGGGAGCGATAAAGACAAAAAAGAGCAGGATGAATATTCCGGAAATGACCATCCGCTGTTTCCATTCAACCGAAAAGATGTTGAAAAGCATTATGATCAACGGTATTGACACGACAACAACGATGCCGTTGTATCGCGTGAGATATGCCAAAGCGGCCGAAAGAGCCGTAAAAGCAATATTCACTACAGAATAACGCTCATCTTTCATGAGAAAATAAACCGTCGCCGCAGCAAAACAATTGAATGTCATATCCGTCCCGGCGGTATACGCATACGTTACAAACGTCTTGTTCACTGCCATCAGCAATATAACAATGAAAGCAATGTCCGTCCGGAACAGTTTTTTCAGCAGTTCAAATGTGAAGAACAACGTTAGCGACGCAGTCAGTGCCGAGAGGATAATTCCTGCGATGAAAAAATCTTTCACAAAGAATTCAAAGATTGCGAGTATCGCCGGATACGCCGGACCGCGGAAATCTTCGACCGCCCAAATTCCTTTCAGAATATCCTTCGCCGAAGGGACGTACGACTGAAAAAAGTCTGTCTCAACGTTATAGTCTCCAACAACGTGATACGTCAATCCGATGTACAGCATCACGATTAAATAGATTGCTGCGATTGCCGTACCGGCAAACCGGTGCGCCAGATATTCTTTGAAGAATGGAAAAACGGATATGTCTTTGAGAGCGATCTTTTCTGTCTTAACGCGGGAGGCTGGTTTTTTTGACATTGAACTGCACGGTCACTTTCTAAAATTGTGCAGGTAAAATACAAAAAAGTGGTTGGGGGTGCAAGATGCATTGGCAATGCCGTTCGATGATAATTTTACGGTCTGTTCGTCGTCAACAATCGGCGATGCAATGGGTTCCGGTTTTCATTGTCTTGTGCCGGCATGAAAATATCTACGAACGGACAATTCGTCCATTGTATATCGACAATCATCACAATCAATCCGTGGGAAAGGCTTTTCCCGGAAGAAAAACTTGTTGTCTCGCCAACCGGCCGGGAATAGTGCTGAATTCAAAACAAAATGTTACCGAAAGCGGAGTTGTTTGCGTGGGCGTACGATTCGACGCTCTTTTTCGGCGGAAAAATGAACTGTGGGCTTTACATTATTCCGAGGAACGCCATAATAATTTCGAAAAAAATGAGGACGATGATGATCCACTCAAGGATCTGGGCGCGCTGCGCTTCGAGCCGGGAGATGACGAAGGTACTTGAACGTGAAATGATGGAGACCTTCTGTTGTATTGCGCGGATCCGGTCGTCAAGATCGAATTCGCGTTTTAATCTCTTATACAATTCGTCGATCTTCTTCCCGCCGCTCCATAAGATCTCCGGATCATCGAATGCGGAAAGATTGTACGCCAGTTCCTGCTCAACGGAGATCGCTAATCCCACTTCCTTGGTGAGGGTCTTTTCATTTTTTTGGATCCTGCCTTCTCTCGCCAGCGTCGATACGGACTCTTCCAGTTGTCCGAACGTGTCTGAGATCAGCGATTCATAATATTCCAGCGATACCGAACGGCTCAAGACGATACTGACCACCATGGCAATATCTTTCGTGAACTCTTTTATAAAGAGTTCTTCCGTTCCCTCTGGCATTTTTAGTTTGGAGGTAATGTTCAGCACAAAATCATCTTCGCTGAACCGGCGGTTCGGCCGTTGTCCACACCCGCGCAGCGTATCCAGCGTTTCGGTGATCTCTGCCTGGGAATGATTAAAGAAGACGATCGAACCGTAATCGAACACGGCGATCATTTTGTGGAAACCGGTCTGTGCAAGAAGAGGATTCAAACTCAGGATCTTTCCGGCAAAATTATTTACCAGAATATCGCGGGCAGCTTTCAGATCGTACGACGAGGCAACATCGTACGCTTTCACAATAATTTTTTCGGATTCAGGCTGTTTCATAGAATATCGATAAAGCCGGATCAGCTACCGGTTTTTCTTATCATGCACTGCAAAATGTTTGAGGTTCTCCTTCTCATCTTCACCAACAAAATATCTTAGAGTATCCGGACAAAAGTCATAACCATTTGGCCAAAATACACCACGCCCATTTTCGTATATCATCATTTTATTAAAGAACTCTTTATCCAATAGCGGTTTCGTAAAATCGCTATTGGCGATGAATGGTGCAAAATCAACTTCTTTTTGAATTCCATCGCTGAACGTAAAGCGAACAATGTAATCATTCATTATCATGGCCGAAATAATTTTTACCATACTTACTCCAATGGTGCAATTGTTCCGATAGGTTGCGGCACTTGGGCTTTATTTCATGCGATCAATAATTCTTCGCGATGAAGCGTTGCCCATTCATTCACTAATTGCCTTGCTTTATTCGGCAGTTCACCTTCCCGAATATGCAGCGATTCGATTTCAATTACCGTTTCAAATTCCTGATATTCAGCGTGAAAATGCGCAGGGGCATGATCTTGGAAAAACATTCTGATAACAATTCCATAGAACCGGGATAGCTCGGGCATTGTCAATTTTCAGGCTGAAACTTACGCACTTCCTCCACCACCACATCTACGATCTCGCTTTCTTTGATCTTGCGGATCATCTGACCTTTCCGGTATAAAATGCCGACACCTTTTCCGGCCGCAATACCGATATCGGCATCGCTTGCTTCGCCGGGTCCGTTCACCACACAGCCAAGCACGGCGATCTTCACCGGTTTCTTTACCCCTTCAAGCCGTTTTTCCAGTTCCGCCATGATGCCAAAAAGATCGATCTCCAGACGTCCGCAGGTAGGGCACGCAATCAATTCAACATTGCGCGTTGCAAGACCAAGCGAGCGAAGGATCTCTTTCCCTACTTCTACTTCTTTCACCGGCTCATCAGTCAGCGACACGCGAATCGTGTCTCCTATTCCTTCAGCCAGCAACGTACCGATGCCGACCGCAGATTTGATCGTACCGATACGCGTCAGTCCTGCTTCCGTAACACCGAGATGCAATGGAATATCGGTCCGCTGCGCTACAAGACGGTACGCTTCGATCATCAGCCGCACGTCGGTCGATTTCACGGAAATGATCACATCGCGGAAATTGAACTCATCGCAAATCCCGACATGACGCATGGCCGATTCGTATAAAGCTTCGGCGGTTGGGTAGCCGAATTTTTCCAGAATATCCTCTTCCAGCGAACCGGAATTGACACCGATGCGGATCGGGATCCCTTTGTCTTTCGCCGCGGTCAGCACCTGGCGGATGCGGTCTTTCGAACCGATGTTCCCCGGATTGATACGAACCTTGGCAACTCCGGCTTCAACAGCTTTCAGCGCAAATACGTGATTGAAATGGATATCCGCCACAATGGGAATCGGCGACTGACGGACAATCTCTGCCATCGCATCCGCAGCTTCCTTATCGTTCACGGTAACTCGGACAATGTCGCAGCCTGCTTCGTGCGCATCGATGATCTGCTTCACCGTTCCTTTGATATCATCCGTCTTCGATTTTGTCATCGTCTGCACGGAAATCGGTGCACCGCCGCCGACCTTGATTCCGCCGATGTTCACCTGGCGGGTATGACGGCGTATGCCGACCTTGTATGCCGACGGATTTGAATTCCCGCTGGCGTTCTGAGAAGGCTGAATAACCGGTAGAATATTTTCCATAGGGATCTATATTGGAAGGTCGGCGTTAGCGCCGATCAGCAATCATTAACAATTAATTTAGCTTTTTGCTTGCTTCGAAGAGAATCTTTTTCTCTTCTGAGCTGAGACTTTGATAACCGTTCTTGCTGATCTTATCCAGTATCTCGTCGATCTGAACCTGTGCCTTCTGTTCTTCCTTCTTCATGTGTTCGGAAAGATCGTACACTTTTGCATCGCTCACATTCGTATAAAATTGCTCATCAGGTTTCTGACTCTTTCCAAAACCGGTCATACGGGTAAAGACATTCTCTTCCGACTTCGGTGCACGGAACGAAGATCCGAACTGGTAACCGTCCGCCATCAGGTACAGGAAACCGACAAGGGCACCCCCAAGATGGGCAAAGTGTGCCACGCCGTCCATACTCCCAACGGAGAAGATCTCGAACGCCATGTACATCACAACAAAGTATTTCGCTTTGATCGGAAGAAGAAAATAGATGTAAATCTGCCGCTCAGGAAACATCATACCGAACGCAAGCAGAACCCCGTACACCGCGCCGGATGCTCCGACCGTCGGACCAACGGTGGTGAACAACGGTGCAACCAGAAGGTTGGCAAGCCCGCCGCCGAATCCGCACAAGAGATAATAGATAAGGAATTTCCGCGATCCCCACACATGTTCCAGTTCCATTCCGAACATCCACAGTGCAAGCATGTTAAAAAGAATATGCGTAAAACTGGCATGCATGAACATGTACGAAAACAATTGCCAGAATCCGAATCCCGAGCCAAGGGGCCATAACGCAAAAGAGTGATAGAAGAACTGTTCAAAATAAAATTCACCCATGCGGAAGTTGCCGAGGAACATAATCCCCAGAAATACTGCCGCATTGGCAATAAGGAGACTTTTGATCACCGGCGGAAAGAACTGGAACCCGCCGAAAAAACTTGGACGAAAATAATTACCGGAACGATTATAAGCCATAATTTTCCATTACATTCAAAAAATTTATTCCTGGCGCCATTTCAGGTGAACGATAATGGCACGAGCGTAATTCTTTTATTTGTCATTCAACGCCGCTACGCCCGGAAGCACCTTGCCTTCGAGGAATTCCAGCGATGCACCACCGCCGGTTGATACGTGAGAGACCTCTTTTTCCAAACCTGCTTTTGCGATCGCCGCGGCAGAATCTCCTCCGCCTACGATGGTTGTTGCACCAAGTTTCGTCGCCTCAACAAGTGCGCGAGCTACGGCATTTGTTCCGGCAGCAAAATTGCTCATCTCAAAAACGCCCATGGGACCGTTCCAGACCACTGTTTTTCCCCGCTTAATCTCATCGCCAAACAATTTGATTGTTTCCGGACCGATATCCATTCCAACAGTTCCGGCAGGAATAGAGTTCACATTCACGATCCTTGTCGGTGCGTCATTATCGAACTTCTCTGCCACAACGCAGTCAACCGGCAGTAATAATTTGATGTTCTTTGCCTTCGCTTCATCGATCAATTTCTTTGCGAGCTCGATCTTGTCTTCTTCCAACAACGATTTCCCGATTTCCATTCCCTGCGCCTTGAAGAACGTGAACATCATGCCGCCGCCGATCAGTAACGCATCAACTTTTCCCATCAGGTTCTGTATCACATCGATCTTTCCGGAGATCTTCGCTCCCCCCATGATCGCAACATACGGCTTAACAGGAGTGCTTGTCGCTTTGAAAAGATACGCCAGTTCTTTTTCCATTAGAAATCCGGCCACTGCCGGGAGAAATTTTGCCACCGTTTCGGTTGAAGCATGCGCTCTGTGTGCAGATCCGAAGGCATCATTCACATACACATCACCGTATTGAGCAAGTTCCTTCGCCATTTTCTCCCTGTCTGTTTGCTCTTTGCCGGTCTCTTCCTTATGAAAACGCGTATTCTCCAGCATCAGTATCCCACCGTTCTCCAGTGAATCCACCATCGCTTTTGTCTCGGCACCGATTGCCGCCGGAGCAAGCGCGACCGCGCGTCCTAATAAAGAAGAAAGACGTTCAACGACCGGTTTCATTTTATGCTTACCATCGCTGAATGCTTTTTCGTCGAACGGCTTCCCGTCCTTCTCCGCTTTTTCCTTCGCTTTTTGCGTATCCTTTTTCGGATCGCCAAGGTGCGACATCAGCACCAGCGATTTTGGTTTCTGTTCAAGAATGTAGTTGATGGACGGCAGAGCCGCTTTGATGCGAATGTCGTCTTGAACGACGCCGTTTTTCAACGGAACATTGAAGTCAACGCGCATGAGCACGCGCTTGTTCTTCAGGTCTATATCTTTGATTGTCTTTTTATTCATAGTTAAAATTTGAAATAGAATAATATGATGTAAGGTTGATAATGAATTCCGAGTCTGAATGATTCACTGACGGCATAGACAAATCCGAAATCAAAATTAAAGGGATTCTTTGTTTCCATATCCTGCACCATTTCACGGTACGACGGCTGATACCGGTCATAATACGCCTGGCCGATGATCTTAAAGCGGTCCGTTATGTCGCTTTCAAGTGCGATCCATACCCGCGGCATCGTTTCATTACGGTGAAGGATCACGCTTGCTCCAGCATGATATGATGTTCTCCCTTGTCCGTTCTGTTTCAAAAACGAATGCGTGAAACCGGCAAAGATTTCTGTCCAGATAAAATAATCGTTTACCGACCCTACATCCTGCCATTCGTGCACTTTTTCCTGCTTGGTCATCATTCCATACGGATCGTACTGCGGACGATTAACAATGACCGAGCGCTGTTTGCCGGTCGGACCTGCCGAATGGAGATGGAAACCAACTGATAAAGCATTCTCTGATGCAACATCACCGCTCTTGTATATCCGAAATTTCGGCCGGATATTTAAATCGGTAAGGAAATATCTCCAGTATGATGAAGAAATATCGATGTTTTCCGATAATGCAACTCCCCAGGAAAGTCCGCTGAAATAAACGGAACCTTTCTCCAGCGTATATCCCGTCGGATCGAAGAACACATCGGTGAGTCGTTCCCGGCTGTATAAGAAATCTTCTTTTTGCACAGAGCCGGGTATCGTCACTCCGGTCTCCGATGTTCTATCGATATTCTCTTTGTCGATCACCACGATACCGTAAGAAGTATGCAATGAAAAATGCTGATCATCCCTCGAAAGGATCTCGCCGGAAAGGATGCTTCCGTCCTTCAAAAAAAGCGTAATCGACTGAAGTTTGATATCCGATTTTTGTATCGTCACCTCACCGAACGACGTTTTCAGGACAATCAGGGTATCGTTATCGGATAACACTGCTCCGGTGATCTTATCGCCATTCTTCAACTGAATGGTCCGTTCCGTCTTTTCCTGACAGAAAAGTACTCCGGCAAAGAGTAACATGACGAGAAGTGTCTTCATAGCTTCCTTTACCGTGAGAAATAAAAAGGCTGAACCCTAACGGCGAGATCAGCCTTGTTAAACGTTAAGACGCTGAATGGTCCTCGATCCTTAAAGGACCGGGAATTACTTCGTCGTTCCGGCCATCTTTCTCAACAGATCAACAACGCGGCAGGAATATCCCCACTCGTTGTCGTACCATGAAACGATCTTGAAGAATCTCTTCTCGCCCTTCAAATTGTTCTGAACGGTAGCGAGAGAGTCGTAAATGGATGAACGTTCGTCGTGGATGAAATCTGTTGAAACAACTTCCTCTTTTGAATATCCAAGAATTCCCTTGAGATATGTCTCGGATGCTTTTTTGAATAGTGCGTCGATCTCCTCAATGGAGGTGTCGCGGCTTGCGCGGAATGTAAGATCGACGACGGAAACATCGGCGGTCGGAACACGGAATGACATTCCGGTCAATTTTCCTTTTGTCTGCGGAAGCACTTCTCCGACCGCTTTTGCAGCACCGGTCGTTGAAGGAATAATATTGATCGCTGCCGCACGTCCGCCTCTCCAGTCCTTTTTGGATGGACCGTCAACTGTTTTTTGCGTTGCCGTATAGGAATGGATCGTTGTCATCAATCCTGTTTCGATCCCGATCCCTTCTTTCAATAAAACGTGAACAACCGGAGCCAGACAGTTTGTGGTGCAGGAAGCATTGGAAACGATGGTATGTTTTGCCGCATCGTATTCGTTGTCATTCACACCCATAACGATCGTTTTAACGTCCCCTTTTCCGGGAGCAGAGATAAGAACCCGCTTTGCACCGCCGGCAATGTGGCCTTTCGCTTTTTCCGAATCGGTGAAAAGACCGGTCGATTCGATGACAATATCGACGCCGAGATCTTTCCAGGGAAGCTGCGAAGGATCTTTCTGTGCCTGCACACATTTGATCTTGTTTCCGTTGACCACCAATACGTCATCATGTTCAACCGAAGGACTGCTCTTTTCGCTGCCAACAGTTCCTTTGAAATGACCGTGAACTGAATCGTATTTCAACTGATAGGCAAAGTAATTTGCTTCTGTGCCGACATCAACAACGGCAACAATATCAATTTCTTTCCCAAGAAGATCTTTTTCTACCAGCGCACTGATAACCTGACGGCCAATACGCCCGAATCCGTTAATACCTACTTTTATTGCCATAATATTCATTCCTTGTTATATGTACTGAAATTTTCCCGTTTGCTTGAGGAATTTACCAAGAATTGAAGAGAGAAGCAAACCGTTCCTGATGGACGTTCAGACATAAAAACGAGGAAAAAGCCATTGATATACACTTCAATGGCTTTTTGAGAAGGGAAAAAATGGAAGTAATTTCAAAGAAGGCTTTCTACTCCCCGGTAGTCACAATACTCGACGTTATAATAGAAAATGATTTCCATTATTGAGTCTGCAAAACTAATTCTCTATGAGCACGGTCGCATTCCCGGGCCTGACAACACAAGAGAGGGTTGGATACGTTCCGTCGGACATCTCAACATTTCCGACACCCTGTAGTACAACTTGCGAAGTCGTGCCGGCCGTCCTAATAGAATATATTCCATTGCCATTGTTGGAAAAATCAGAAGAAACAAGCCTTGACATCCCGGCAGCGTTGGCTGTCAAACCAATATACGTATGAGCTCCGCCGGCCATGGATGCAGGCGTGTTGTAATACTGTTGCACTTTTGCAGAGATATTCAGTAAATCGGCAGCGATTGCATCTTTATTCGATGACACTGCATTTTCATTCACAAGAATGATCGCAACCGTAATTGCTACTCCAACAATAATCATTCCCAAAACGATAAGCAGAATTTGCTGGTTTCCCATAAATAGTCTCTCATGTGTCGATGAAACAAATATATCGCCAATCTATAATCATTGCAATCCTTTTTTTCCTTTGGCGGCTGATTTCACATTGAAAGTCTGATGATATTCCTCTATTTTGGTCCAATGAAACTCTTCTCTTTTCTTTCTTCGCCTGCACTGAAGCCATCGTGGGAATTTTCCGCACAACACATTTTGTGGAGGGTGATGTTCTCCCCGAACGGGCTCATTGTCATAGAAGACAGGGATACGGAATCAAAATCAGCCGTTTTTTCCTGTTTCGATACCAACAATAAATCCCTCTTGTGGAAAAACGTGAATTTCGGCGAACAGTGGTGGATAGGACTCACTGCAATTACGAACGAACGGCTGTATCTGCATGGATTCAGGAAGCCGGATATGCCCGAACAGAAAAACATTACCGCCGTTGACCTGCGGAGCGGTACCGTGCTTTGGAAAAACACCGAATGCACCTTCATCGCAATACAGTCACCTTACGTGTATGGATATAAGGACCTGTTTGAACGGCGCATCTATTATAGACTGGACGAAAACACCGGAGCGATCCTTGAGGAATTGAAGAATCTGCCTGACGATATTGAACCCAACAGACAATATGAAAGAACTGACTTCACCTTTCCCCAACAGGTTTCGGCCGAAGAGAATGGCCTTTGGACGCTTGTCAATGCAGAGGAAGGGTTCAAAAGTGCAGAACATATAGCCACAGAACAATACAGCATCATTAGCGTCTATTCCCGAAACGCCGATCCGAAACAAGGATTGAAAAATACGCTCTCCGTTATTGACACATCGACCAAGAAAAAAGTATATTCCGTTGTCCTGAACGAGTCCACGCCATATCCGGTACCGGATTCGTTCTTTATGGACGGACAGAGGATCTACTATATCAAAGAACGAAAAACATTCGCTGCTTTGGATCTTCAGAAATAGCAATGACATCGAACCGGTGAACGCTTGTTGTAAGCCACCGGCACGACGATCAACAAAGGAACGCCAATGGAACTTCACCAGATCGCCTTCACCCTTCTTTTTATCACATCGATCGGTTTGTTCGGATTCAGCATTAAAAATTTGATCGCGACACTGCGATTGGGAAAAGCGGAAAACCGGTTTGACAATATTCCCCGCCGGCTGAAGAATGTCTTTACCATCGCCATCCTTCAGACAAAATTGATGCGTGAACCGGTGGCCGGAACATTTCACGTGATGATCTTTTGGGGATTCATTGCCTTATCGCTTGTCGTTGTGGAATCGATCGTAGAAGGAATTACCGGACATTTTTCATTCTCTTTTCTCGGCACCGCATACTCCGTCATCACTTTTTCGCAGGAAATATTCTGTTTGCTGGTAATGATCGGCGTGATCGGATCGCTCTGGAGAAGGTTCGTCACGAAGGTGCAACGACTGCAGGTAGATGCGCACGGAAGCAAAGATGCCGCCATGATCCTTTCGTGGATATTTTTGATCGTTACAACAACATTATTCCAGAATGCAACACGGATCTCACTGGGCATGTACAATGCAGGAGCGCAATTCCCCGTATCGTCGATGCTTGCAGGATTCTTCTCGTATGATCGCGGCACATATTTTGCAGAGAATGTTTTCTGGTGGGGCCATATCACGCTTGTGCTGGCATTTTTAAATTATCTCCCCTACTCAAAACATCTTCATGTGCTGACATCGGTGCCGAATGTGTTCTTCTCTTCGCTGAAGCCGAAAGGGGCGCTTGTTCCGATCAATCTGCAGGACGAGACGCTGACAAAGTTCGGCGCAAGCGATGTGGATGACCTCACGTGGAAACAATTACTGGACGGATACACCTGTACAGAATGCGGACGCTGCGAATCCGTTTGTCCCGCAAATCTTACCGGTAAGCCGCTTTCTCCCCGAAAGATTATTGTGGATACGCGCCGCCGAACGGCGGAAAAATCGCCGCTGATGCGCGCGGGAACTTTGGAAACGAACCAAAACATCGGAAAGAATACGCTGCTCGATAACTATATCACGGAGGATGAACTCTGGTCCTGCACCACCTGCATGGCTTGCGTTCACGAATGTCCGGTAATGATCGAACATGTTGACGAGATCGTGGATATGCGCCGCGGATTGGTGCTGAACGAGTCCCGATTCCCTCCCGAGTTGAAGACCGTGTTCGATAATCTTGAGCGGAATTTCACTCCCTGGGGATTCTCGCATTCTACACGCGCCGACTGGGCTGAAGGATTGAATATCCCGAAGATGGCAGAAATCGGAGACGCAAAAAATGTGGATGTGCTTTTCTGGGTGGGATGCGCCGGCGCATATGATGCACGCTACCAGAAAGTATCGGTCGCTTTTTCCAAACTGATGCAGCACGCCGGCATATCGTTTGCGATTCTCGGCACGGAAGAAAAATGCAACGGCGATGCTGCGCGAAGAATGGGAAATGAATATCTCGCACAGACCATGATGGCGGAAAATATCGAGACTCTGAACCGTTATAACGTGAAAAAGGTCGTTGCAACATGTCCGCATTGCTTCCATTCGCTATCAAAAGAATATCCGCAGTTTGGCGGGAATTTTGACGTAGTTCATCACACGGATTTCCTGAACCAGCTTGTTGATGAAGGAAGGATCAAGATCGGAAAAGACCGTAAGGACAAGCAGACCGTGACATACCATGACTCCTGCTACCTTGCCCGGTACAATGGTGTGGTTAAAACACCGCGCACCATGCTGCAGGCGGCCGGGGCGCAACTTGTTGAAATGCCACGGACAAAAGATAAAGGGCTTTGCTGCGGAGCCGGTGGAGGGAGAATGTGGATGGAAGAACATCACGGTAAACGTATCAACATAGAAAGAACGGAGGAAGCAATTGCGACAGGCGCCTCTACGGTCGCCGCTGCATGTCCGTTCTGCATGACGATGATCAATGACGGTGTGAAGGCCAAAGAAGCAGCGGAAAAGGTGCAGGTAAAAGATGTCGCCGAAATATTATGGGAAGCAGTAGAAAAAGACATGACAGCGTGAAAGAAAATATTTTAAATACGGATGCGTCAACATCGAAGGAAATTCTTCCCACTCCCGACGAGCGAATGGCGTGGTTTGCCGAATACGAGAAGGTGAAGAAGGTTCCGCTTGTCTGCAAAAAATTCGACATCAGCAGAAAGACCTTTTATAAGTGGTGGAAGCGGTACAATGCCCAGCAAAGAACATCCGTCAGCCTCGAGAATCGTTCGCGTAAACCTCACCATAATCCCCGGGCGACCCCGGAGCACATCATCCAGCGGCTGAAGAATCTTCGCGAGCAAACGGGCTTCGGGCAGAAACGGCTGCAGTTGTATTTATCACTATGGTACGGCATCGATCTGGCAGAGAATACGATCTGGAAGATCCTCCGGCGCAGCGGCATTGATATGAAAGGGACAAAAATCAAACGGCGCAAAGTGAAACCGAACGATCCCCTGCTGCCTGGCGACCGGGTAATCATTTTTGTGAAACCGTTTGAAAAACTTGTGGGCAAACAAAAATTCTTCTACTACACTGCCGTCGATGAATGTACGCACTTACGTGTGGCGAAAATGTATGCCCGGCATTCTACGCTCTCTGCGCTCGATTTCGTGCAGTTTATGCTGACATCATTCCCGTTCCCGATCCATTATGTGCATACGCCTCTTGACAGCCCGTTCACCAGCATATCAACCTCAAGATCGCGGACCCATGCCTTTACGCAGAATCTCCGGCGCCTTGGCATCAAACAGCATATACCGACAAAAAAACAATCACAATCAAAACTGCAGATCGAGCGGATAAAAAAATTCGATTCTCCCGATGCATTCCTCTCATTCCCGTTCAATTCCCACGTTGATGCTGAACGGCTGATCCATAATTTTCTCTACGACTATAACAACAAACAACCCCGGAAAGAGATCGGGATGCTTGCTCCTCTGGAAAAACTCAAAACATTCGAACAATTCCGCGAGATCGCTGAATTCGATCCGAAAAAAGAGTTGTTGTAATCCTGCCATAATCCGCTCGCCGCAATGACCGGTACCAACTTGTCTTGTAACACACGCATGACTATTTTCTTTTGACCAATCTTAAGATTTGGTTACCTTATACGATAATCAATTAAGGAGTTGTCCAACAATGAAAAGATCGTTGTACCCATATTTAATACTTGCAGCCGCGGCTGTATTTTTTCAATCCTCTTTCGCACAGCGTACCGTTCGAATGAACATCGAACGAATGGTCTCCGATGCGGCCATGATCGTTCACGGAACGGTGACTGGCGTTGAATCTTCCGTCGATCCGCAGACAAATATCGTCTCTACGTTCGTCACCATTGCCGTGATCGAGAATTTTTACGGCGTAAACCAGCCGACCATCACGTTGAAGATGGTGGGAGGAAAAACAAAACGTTCGACCTTGAAATTCGCAGAAATGCCCGTATTCACTGTCGGCGAAGAGCTCTTCTCGATGTTCTATGCACCGAGCCAGTACGGATTCACCAGTCCTGTCGGCATGGGACAGGGAAAATTCAGTGTGCAAACCGACGGAACAACCAATAAAAAACTTGTCCGCAATGCCCTGAACAATGTCCGTTTATTTTCCGGCATGAAGAACGTCTCGGCGCTTGCCTCAGCCTCCATGTCAACGACGGATCAGACCCGCATTGAAGCCGCAGATTTCTCAACAACAATCCGTTCATTAGTCACCATCTTGAAAAAATAATTCCATGAAATCACTATCATATTTTTTATTTGTCATCATTTTGTTTCCGATCGTTTCATCTCCGTCGTTTGCCGGCGGACCGTTATATACTTTGAACGGCAAATCGGCACGATATCAATCGAACATTATCACCTATAAACTCGACCGCGGCGCATTCGGCATATTCACCAGTGCGCAGGCCCGCACACTGGCAAACGCCAGTTTCAAGAGCTGGGAGGACGTTACTTCATCCAATGTAATGTTCCAGCACACCGATGCGGACACTCTTCCGGTTGATGTTAACGGCACCAATTACCTTCAATACACAACCCTGACCGATTTCAAATATGACGGCATGAGCCCTATTATTTTTGACAGCGACGGAGCGATCACCAATGCATTGTTCGGAACCGGAGCGTCTGCCAGTGTGATTGGATTTGCCGGATCGGGGGATTCCAATAATGACGGTTACTTTGACGAGGGTGAATCCGTTATGAACGGCGTTTTCGCCAACGGCGGAGCGAACAGCTTTACGCTGGAGGAATGGAAGTCAACATTCGTCCATGAGTTCGGTCATTTTTTAGGACTTGATCATACACAGATCAACGGAGAATACGAGAATGATGCAGCGAAGACCATCTACATACCGACGATGTATCCGTTCGCAACAGCAAATGACATTCCGCTCGGCGATCTGAATCCTGACGACATTGCGGCAATATCGGCTTTGTATCCGGAAACAAATTTTGCTGCATCCACCGGAAAGATTTCCGGCTCGATCACCCGCTCCAACGCTTCTGTTGTCCGCGGTGCAAATGTTATCGCCATCAGCACGGGTGCTGATTCACTAATGAATAGGATCTCCACCGTCTCCGATTATTTTGAACAAAATACCGGCAATTATACCATAACGGGTCTTGCAGCCGGATCTTATGTCGTCCGCATTGAACCGATCGATCCTAATTTTATCGAAGGATCAAGCGTTGGCCCGTACGCGATCGATGCAAGCGGCCTCTCCTTTGTCAATCCGGTATCGATGGAATATTACAACGGCATCAATGAATCAAGTGATCCCGCAACCGATAATCCCAACGAAAAGACACCGGTATCAGTCACCGTCAACGCTACGCTGGCAAACATCAACTTCGTTGCTAATAAGGTTAATTCAGGCGGCGGCTCCGTTCTGCTTATTGAAGATTTTACGGGCAATGCGGGAACTGCCTTAACAAGTGCCGGATGGACGATCAGCGGAACTTCAACGGTGAATTCATTGTCGATCGTTCAACCCGGATTATCGATCTCAGGATATCCGTCTACCGGTAATTCCGTTTCGATGAATACCAACGGTCAGGATGTGTATAAATCATTCACTCCTGTCACTGGCGGATCTGTTTATCTTTCGTTCCTGATGAAGGTCGATTCTGTCAAGACCGGTGATTACTTCATAGCATTGTCAGCATCGAGTGCTCAAACAAATTATTTTTCGCGGCTCCACATTAAATCGTCAGGCGCCGGATTTCTTCTCGGCATCAGTAAATTGAACGAGGTTGCCGGCGGCAGCAAATACGGCACGTCCGTCTTTAATCTAAAGACAACGTATCTTGTTGTCGTGAAATATGAATTCCTGACCGGCGCTACAACGAACGATCAGATCAGCGTATTCGCCTTCGCATCATCGCTGCCGACGACAGAGCCGGGAACTCAGGAGATAAGTACTTACACCAATGCCTTGGCCGATGCCGCCGATTTTGGATTTGTCACTCTCCGTCAAGGGTCCTCTTCCTCTGCTCCCTATCTTGTGATTGACGGTATCCGTGTCGGAACATCGTGGCCCGGAACCATTACGGAGATGACAACGGTACTATCACTTGTCCCCTCCGCGACAGAACTAATGCAGAACTATCCCAATCCTTTCAATCCGACAACATCGATCCGGTTTGCATTGCCTTCCGCGCAAAATGCAATGGTGAAAATCTTCGATCTTCTTGGAAGGAAGATTGCAACAATAGCCGAAGGGATCTATTCAGCAGGCATTCATGAGGTTTCGTGGAACGGCTCGACGCTTGCCAGCGGAACATATTTTTATATGCTGGAGACAGAAAATCATCGCGAAATCAAACGGATGGTATTGTTGAAATAAAATTGAATTGTTTGGATTTACTACCCCCCGGCGCAAACGGTTGGGGTAACTATCATTCTTGTAGAATTTGAATCCTGCAAGCTGATAACTATACAATAAGAATGACTTAAGCCATTCCAGTATTTTGGTGTGGAATATTTCTCGGTTTTTGTTATTTTGATACAATAAACGGCGAGATTGTTGAACCCGCTGTTTTATCTTTTGGCGGGGTAGCCCCCCACCCGTAAAAAGCACGGGGCGGGCAGTCCCAAAGGGACTTCGCTTTCGCTTCTGGATTAAAAAAATATTTTGGCGGGGTAGTTCAGCTGGTTAGAGCGTCGGAATCCTAATAAATCCCGAAAAAAATATTTCCTTCCTTTTTTGTTCGTTTTCCACATTTTCCATCGTTTTATCCCCTACTGGTTGCCGCAAGTGGTTGCGCTGAAGTTTTTCGAATATTCGGAGAACTAAAATGTATTTGTCGAAACGAAACGGAATCTTCTACCTCAGGTAGCTTTTTCGAATTGGCGACCGGACATACCACAGTATATAAGAGTAGATCCTTCCCATATTACATAAACTCCAATCGCGAGAAAAGGCACAGTGGGATTGGGCCAGTCCGAAAAACGATATCGAGGTGAAAAGTTATTCATGATAGTTTATGTGAATCGAATAAAAATTCCGCAGTCGACAATAACCTCACTCGCTGCGGACCATTCACGATTGAAATGTTATCAAAGAAACTGTGATTTACACCGCTCGGTTTACCTAAAAACTGTGAGCATGCGTCAGCATAACCCATTTCTGAAAATTTTTCTTCAACATTTCAACAAAATAAAGGAACATTTGCTCGCCGAACGCAGAAATCAAAATGTTTCGATTAGAGTTTTAACGAATAAAAATTAAATCGTCGGGTATTATCAGGATTTTTTAGTGATTCGGTTGGGTTCTATAAATTTTGAAGCGGATTTTTAGCCATCTCTTTAAAAAAACAACAGCTTATCCTGTATACATTTTTGTCAGTTTTTTTTCACTGTGTTGTCAGTCCGTCACTATCCTTTTGCTATTCTCACGCTACTGTTTTGTCACACTTTTACTACTCTTCAGTTACACTTTCGTCACCCTACGCCACATATACTGTAAATAATTCTTAAAAAACTAATACGGAATCACTCTTCAAGATCAAAAACCAGAAGGGACCTTCTCTAATAAATATAAAAATTCTACAGAAATTCGATCTTATCCAGGATTCGCGGGATTTGTTTCCCGGTCTCCGTCGAGAGGCTCAGGCGGGCAAAGAGTTAGGTACCGGTTCGGGTTGAGGCTCAGCAAATTCAAAAAGAACGGTACCTTTTTTGGATCCCATAAACTGGACCTCTTTTTATACTGATGTTATTGAATCAACTTCCTTTTGAAACAAGCTCCGCCAACCGCTGCAAAAGTGTTTCCGGTTTGTATGGCTTTTGGAAATATCCTGTTGGTCGATCTATTCCAAACACCGACAGCGTTTCTTCTTCAGAGTATCCGGAGCAAAGAAGAACTTTAACATCCTTATTGATTTTCAACAGTTCCTCAAATGTTGCCATACCATCCATATGCGGCATTGAATAATCTAGAACTACCAATGATATATTTTTATAATCCCTCCGGTAAATCTCGATTCCTTTCAACGGATCTAATGCACTGATAACTTTAAAGTTCGCTTCAGGCAAAACATCTTCAAGCAATTCGATTATCGATGCTTCGTCATCAATCACCAATATTGTCTTCCCTTCTCCGTTCACGAGCGATAATTTACCCTTTTCCGATTCTTCGGTTGTCTTGAAAGAATCAATTAACGGGAATACAATTTCAAACATTGTTCCTTTCCCAACTTCACTCTCAATACGTATGCCACCTTTATGTCCTTTGATGATACCAAGAACAGCGGCTAGTCCCAATCCACGACCGGTGAATTTCGTCGTGAAGAATGGATCGAAGATACGGGAGAGTGTCTCTTCGTTGATACCGCTGCCGCTATCTTTCACCTGCATCAGTGCATACTTTCCGATCGTCAATGGAACACCGGTATATTTAGAGTATGCATCGGTCTCCTGTGCAATCTCAATGCTTTTTGTTCGCAGAATAATCGTCCCCGGATTCGGATCCATTGCTTCACCGGCGTTGATGATCATATTCATGACTACTTGTTGTATCTGACTGATATCACCTTTGATATGAGGCGATGGTGAACCAAGTTCATACTGCAATTTGGTAGTTTTGGGAATTGAGACTTCAAGTATTTGAACATTTTCTTTGACCAAAGTATTGAGATCGATTTTATCAATGATAAACTTCCCTTTGCCGGAATACGCAAGAAGTTGTTTCGTAAGGTCTGCCACACGCTCCGATGCCTTGATGGCTTTTGTGATATGGTCTACTGCTGGACTTTCTTTTGGAAGTTTTTGTAGGGCTAAACCTGCTTGGCCCAAGACAGCGTTCATAAGATTGTTAAAATCGTGAGCAATTCCTCCTGCCAGTGTTCCGATACTTTCCAGTTTTTGAGCTTGACGAAACGCTTGCTCTGTAATTTTACGTTCGGTGATATCTCTGTTACTGACACGTCTCCCTAAATATTTTTTGTTTTCATCAAAGATTGGCCTGCAAATATGATGAATAACTCTAATTGAACCATTTTTATGAACAATTCTAAATTCTTCTTCATTTGATATTTTTCTCAGATCGATTGAGTGGACTTTAATGAAATGCTGGAGCATAAACGCACTATCTTCAGGATAGATTATTTTTTCAACCAACTTTGGATCTGAAGTAAATTCATTGTGTGTGTAACCGGTTATCCGTTCACACGACGGAGACATATATACAATCTGCTCATGTTCGTTTTTCCAGTATTCCCAGTCATACATAAAATCGGCAATTGTGCGGAATTTGAGTTCATTTGTTTTCAGTAATTCTTCAGCATGTTTGCGTTCAGTGATATCTGCATTGAATCCATACCACGTGATACTTCCATCAGGCAATTTTTCCGGTGTTGATCTCGATAAGATCCATTGTATTGGTTTACCTGGTATTTGAACCCGAAACTCACATGTAAAGAATGAGAGGTGTTTGGCTGAATATTCAATATCACTTATTACTCGTTCTGCATCTTCAGGATAGATGACCCTACCAATAGGAGTAAAGTCATCAAGAACATCTTCCGGTGAACATCCAAAAATGTTCTTGATACCTTCAGAAGCAATTGGAACGCAATATGTTCCGTCTGGTCTTCTTGTAAACTGATAAATCAAGTCGGATACATTTGCAGAAAGCTTTCTAAACTGGATATCCTTTTCTCGTATTTTCTCTTCTGCCTGCTTGCGATCGGTGATGTTCTCGTGCATCAAAACAAATTGCTCTGGTTTATCATCGGAGTCGTTGAGCGGGAAACCGATAGTTCTGGTCCAGACAGCAACATCTTTAAGCCCGGGGATAGAATCTTTCGGATTGAAACATACATCGGGAAAGTTAATGACATGGCCTGACCGTAATTTATCAAAGATCTCGCTCACCCCCTGTTCTGCAAATTGTTTATCTTGAAAGATCGAATAGCCCGGAGGTGGAACAGAACCAAAAAGCAATTTGAACGAATTATTTACTTCCAGCGTAAACCCTTCCTTATCCAAAATTTGAATCGACATCGGATTCTTCGTGATAATTTCCTTGAATTTTTTCTCCGCAATCTTCCGCTCTATGATTTCAAGATTTAATGTGGAAGTCTTTACCTGCACTTGCCGTTGAAGCATTCGATTCCAAAACATGATTATAAGAACTGCCAATACAAACACTGAAAGCATCCCGACAACCCATTGCCATGAAATGAAACTCCACCAGTATGTCTGAACCTGTAATCCAAGCCACTTTTTATTTATCTGTTCGCGCTGATCAAGCGGAAGTGAACGTAAGGTTTTATCGATGATCGATTTCAGAACAGTTTGATTCCGGCTATATCCGAATGAAAGTTCAGACCGTTCATTATAATTTCCGGCAACCCGAAGATTGTTCAACCCCGTTTTCTCTATATAATACGAGGCAGCACCCATGTTGAGAATTGCGGCATCGGCAGTACCAAATGATACAGCATACATCGATGCATATCCAGCGCCGGCGGGAACAATTGTAATACCCGGATAGTTGTTCCGGAGTTCTTCATACACTGCATTATTTTTTGGGATTGCAACCCGCATTCCAATCAAAGA
Source organism: uncultured Ignavibacteriota bacterium (assembly GCA_903958625.1). GTDB lineage: Bacteria > Bacteroidota > Ignavibacteria > UBA10030 > UBA8401 > UBA8401. The sequence goes on from CAJBTU010000329.1 coordinate 22,904, forward strand.
ATCAACAGTCATGGAGTGAGTAATGGAAGAACGAACGATGATGACATCCCTTGAATATGCGATCGGCTGAGAAAAGAGAAAGTCTTTTTGGCGGAGAGGCGTTTTCTTTACCGAACCTAATATATCAATACGTCCATCGAACAACGCCTGCCATCGAGCATCGCGACCGTCATATCGAATAGTTTTGATGGAAACACCAAGTTTTTTCTCGATCATATAAAACAGATCTGCAGATAGACCGGAATATATTCCATCATCATCATAAAATTCGTACGGAGGGAAAATTGGGTTTGGTCCGACGGTAATTGTTGGATGATCCTTAAGCCATTGGAGTTCTTCAACCGTCAACTGAAATTGATCTTCACGATCGAGGTTGGTATACCAAACAACAATAGCAATCGCGACGGCAAGGAGTGGTATCCATACTCGACGATACAATGTGAACTTCTTCAAATTCAAGTCAACCTCTTCATTAATATTTGGTAACATTCCAGTGTTTATATTGTTTCAAAAACAACTCACCTGTTCATACCTTGCATACTACCGATACTCCTCATTGTGGTCATTTTAAATCGAGTACCTGTATATATTATTGGCCTTCTTTTATTTTACGGATCGCTTCATCTAAATGCTTTCGTTCATTACTGTCAGTCATATTTTTTGGTGTAGGGATAGACAAAGCCTTGCATACTCCGTCGACCAATTCCCGGTAATGAGTTTCACTCAATTGCAATGCCTCTTCTGCTCGCTTGCGATCAGTGATGTCCCGGAAAATACTTAACAGAAATTGCTGTCCTGTACCCAATTCAATAATAGAGTTGGATATTTCAAACCAAATGGTATGATCATTCCACAGTGTCAACTGCATCTCAAAATGCGGCGAAAATGTCTTTGCACGGAAACCTTCAATAGTCGTTGACAATATTCTCTTCCCTTCACCGCTAGAATAGAGAACATCAAGAGGATTGTCTTCAAGTTCGTCGCGCGTTTTGCCGAACTGATTGCAGAATGCATTGTTCACCATGACGATGGTGCCATTCTTATCCATCAATCTCATTCCATCGAACGACTCATCCCAGACCGCACGGAATCGTTCTTCTGATAATCGAAGCTGGTCTTCTGCCATCCGCCGGTTTTCTTTTTCCTTTGCTTCAATAATTGCATTCTTTATTGCAAACGGAAGTCGTTCAAGTCTGTCTTTAATCACATAATCATTCGCACCCGACTTTAAAAGTTGTATTGCTCTTTCTTCACCGATGGCTCCGGAGACACAGATAAACGGAACATCAGGACAGATCTCGTTTCGTAATTGCAAAGCGACAAATGCATCGAAACCGGGCAATATAAAATCTGCTAAAATAATATCGTACGGTTTGCTCCGTAGTGACAATGTGAATTCATTTTCTTTCTCAACACGCAAGATATTCAATGCATATCCTGCATCGATCAGTTGTTTTCGTATGAATTCGAAGTCTTGAACTGAGTCTTCCAGTGACAAAATGGTTAACAGAGTTTTTCTTGTGATATTGTTTTCCGTTTCACCCATGGTTACTCACTTCTTTCTGTGGTAATGAATACTTTTATTCGCTAAATGATCGTTTAGAATAATGTGGTCACAATGTCATCTGCGATGCACGAACACGTTCTGTTGAAACATCGTAAATGTTCGTTTGTAAATCCTTTTTGGCATAATTACACTGTCTCGTATGGTTTTACGTGATTATGGATTTGCGCAGAAAACAGATGGCTGAAATATCTAAAACACAACGGTACTAACAATGTTGAACGACCAGAATGATATTCTATAATTTCAATAGTGTAATGATTTATGGATTAAAATTCCATTAGCAATATCTCGTATAATTATCAAAGCTGAGAAATTATTTGTCTTATTTTGATCATCGTATGCTACCATACTATTTTTTTTGATACCGTAATGAAAGGCTCATGCCCTTCTTCTCCTATCTACACCAGATAGGCAATAGCTTTTGTTTCGCGGTCATGTCGGAGGGATTTGAGGCGGAAATTGTAGAGGTGAATCCGTTCTTTTATTTCTTTCATCGAGTAGCCGGCTGATAGATTTTCCAGAATGTCATTTTCGCTTTCGCTCAAAGAACCCAAGAAGTCGTTCGTGATCGCGAAGTCGATCGGCATTGCTTATATTGAGCACAACATCGCTACCTGTTCGTGCGTCACCAGTTGAGCGCGATTGGTCAAGATGCATTCGGTGCGTTCTGTTGCTGACCGTTCTTCTAACTGCAATGGGCGGAAGAGAGAGGCGTGTTGGTTTTGTTTTTATCCAATAAAATATATTCACCATAATTGCAGACGAACAAATATTTTTTTATATTGGAAGGTAATAAATTTCAACAAACAGAATAGTGGTTGCCCTGGTTGCCTTTTGAAGAGGCTGTACCAATAGTAGATCTGGGGAACTTGTCGAAAATAGCTTAAAAAGAACAATTAAGTTTGGCGGGGTAGCTCAGCTGGTTAGAGCGTCGGAATCATAATACAGGTTAGCAAATCTAATCTCCTTCCTTTTTTGTTCAATTCAAGCAGTTTCGTTCTTAAATACATATAGTGGTTGCCATTACTGGTTGCCCTGAAGTTTTTCGAATATTCGGAGAACTAAAATGTATTTGTCGAAACGAAACGGAATCTTCTACCTCTGGTATATCAACCCTGCAACAAAAAAGAAAAGTAAAGTATCAACAGGCTCGGCTTCCAAATCCGATGCATATCAATTCCTCCGACAGTTCAATCTGCAGCAAAGGCTGATCGAAAGTAAATCACTTCAATACACCCTCGCGATATTCAAAGAAGAATATTTAAACTATTCGATCTCTGCGCATACTCATAAAACTTACCTGAACAATAAAATTTCCTTGGAACAAATGTATAAGTTTATGGGTGATGTGCTGCTCAAAGATATTGGTATTCAGGATATTGAAAAGTTCCTTGCATATAAAATTAAAAATACTTCCCGTTGGACAGGAAAAAAGCTTTATGCTCATTTAGCAAGTGCTTTTCAACGTGCGGTTGTTTGGGAGAAGTTATCGACAAATCCATTTAGGAAAGTTACGAAACCAAAAACTCCTGAAATGATTCCAAAGTATTTTACTATTGATGATCTGGC
>CAJBTU010000330.1 GCA_903958625.1 uncultured Ignavibacteriota bacterium
AACATACTATCAAAGAACGAAAAATCTATAAAAACATCCTTCTATCAACAGAACCGGTTTGATTAATTCGGGCTGTATTGTCTCGTTTAATTTTTATAGAATGTGAGCTACGACCTAACGACAGCAGATTCCAATATTTCGGAACTGCAAGGGGAGCAAAGTAGTCTCACATCTAAGGGTGTTTTTATAGTGTTTCGATTTATTTAACCACGGAAAATACATAAGGCTGATTGTTTTTTAAAACAAACCTGATTCGGCTGCTGACTTTTCTAGCAATCCGAATGATTGCTTTATTTGGTTCCATTCGTTTGCAATAATCGTGATAGCTTTTATTTAGGGCCGGATCCAGTCTTGCCGCCACCCATGAACTTTCAATTATTGCGGATCTTAATATGCTGTGTCCCCTTGGGGTGAGGTCCCCTATGACCTCTTTATCACCACTGGAACATGTTGAAGGTATCAAACCAATATATCCACAAAGCTGATCGATGTTGGAAAACCGATTTATTGTTTCGATTTCTGTCAAAATGATCATGGCTGTTAATATACCAATGCCAGGTATACTGCGAAGCAGTTTTTCTTGCATCTTGTAACGGTCAGTTTTTGCCAATTCCCTTACTTGCCTTGTTATTTGCAGAACCGATCCACGCAAAGAATTGCTCTGTCCCAACAACATATCTAAAGTAGCCTTGGAGATTAAATCATTAAATTCAATACCTTCCAGCCATTGGTTAAATCTATTTGACCAATGAGTTTTAGGTCTATTGAATACTTCTGGATATTCTATACCGTGAAAATAGAGGAATGATTTTATCCTGTTCTTATATCTTGTTAAATCTTTTACCAAAGTCGATCGCATGCGGATCAATCCCCTTTCCTCAAGTGTCTTTATTGATGGCACATGAATCGGCTTTAAATCACCATTACGTAATGATCTTGCTATCTTGATGCTATCCCTGGGATCAGTTTTCATTACTTTTTCCTTTCCAGTCGTTGGTATATCCGCAGCGTTTACCACTATTGAATTGACCCCAAGTTCTACGAGTTTATTGTGGATCCAATATCCACAAAATCCGGCTTCATAGGCAGAATAGTACGTTGCCCCAGGGAAGTTTTTTGCTAAATAATTATATAGCACCTCTGGTTTGGGAGGCTGCGAGAACGTTTTATGGGTAAGCCTTTCTGTCATTACCGTCACTGTCCAACTTTTTAAATGGACATCGAATCCGATATAAATATTCTGTCCTGTAAAATCAATTTTGTTACTTTGTGTTTGCATAAGTCTGGTTTTTTATGGTTTGTAGAATGCTATCCTAAAACTAATAAATTTCCAGGCTTATGCTACTTTTTTGCAAACATAGGACCTATCAACTTCAAATCCATGTTTTTTCCTTTGAAGGCAAACGAAGAAGTTCTCCCGATCACTTTCATCTGAGGCAGTTGCGCCAGCATGTTAATAATTGTTTCTGTGATTCCGTCGCTGAAGAATTCCTGCTCCGGATCAATGCTCATGTTCAGGAAGGGTAAAACGGCAATACTGTTTTCTGCAACAGGCAGGTTCAGCTTTTTAGCGGCGATAACTTCACTGCCGGCAAATAAC
>CAJBTU010000331.1 GCA_903958625.1 uncultured Ignavibacteriota bacterium
AAAATTGGCCTCGGAATAATAATTATTGAAATACCATTGGATATCGGTGACGGGTATAAAATCCGCATACGATGCCAGCCATGTATTGAACAGCACTTTCTGGATCTCGTTCGTGTCGTCAAGATTCCATTCGCGGTATGTCGTACTGAGGGACATTATTTTCTCTTATTCAATTGAATGCGTGCCCGGATTTCGATCGTTCTGATCTTATCCTTGTAATAGTCGTTCCGGTTGATCTTTTCGATCGGAAGCGATGCATCGGTATTCCCCTCCCAGCGGCGGCAGTGATACAGCGATGTATAGATGCGTCCGATCTGGTAGTGACGGGAAATCCGGATCGCAGCCGCGTAATCTTCTCCATAGCTTGTGTTCGGCAAAAGAATTTCTCTTAATACCGGTGTATAAAATGCACGCGGCGCCCCCAGCCCGTTTATACGAAGCGCGTTGTTCCGTCCGTTCTCCGGCGTCCATTCTTTATGATCGATCAATCCCGGCGGGATCGGTTCAAGATTCGCATTGACGAGCGTGTAGGAACCGATCACCATTGCAACACCCTCTTTACGGAACACATTGACTACTTTTTGAAGCGTATCGTTCCCTGAATAGAGATCATCAGAATCGAGCTGTACGGCATACATTCCGCAATGCTCGGAAAGGACCGCTTCGTTCCAACAGCCGCCGATCCCCAGGTCCTGCCTGTCGGGGATGATGTGCTTAACTCTCGGATCGCGTTTTGCAAGATCGCTAAGGATACTTGTTGTGTTATCGGTGGAATGATTGTCCACAACGATCACATTAAACGCAAAATCAGTTTTTTGTGACAGCACGCTATAGACGGCTTCTCCAACAGTCTTTTCCCGGTTTCGGACGGGGATAATAACACTCGCTTCCACCGGAAATTTCTGTTTGAACTTCGGCACTTTAGTAAACTTTGGTTTCAGATACGCACCAATATTCTTCAGGTGTTTGGTTGCAACAAGTTCGTTCTCTTTCTGGACCGAAATATTCCGTGGATCGACGTAATCGAACATCTTTTCGCCGCTCTTGCGCATATCGGATTCGGTCTTAGTATAGAGATACTCCTGATTATGGAAGATCTCGCTCACCGCCGAAACTTTCAGCCGTAAATCGTATAGACCGGCCCGTTCAATTTTTCCGATCGCACCATATTTCTTCAGCGCTTTTTTCACCGCAGCAACCGAGAAGAACATCACCGCGCCAAAATCGAAATTATCGCGAATACTGCCGAGTTGATAGTCGATGGTTGGATGTTCGGAGCGCTTACCTTCTTTCACTTCGTAATAATCCGAATAGATCATCCCTGCTTTGGTATCCTCGGCAATATGGACAAATCGTTCCAGAGCGGCCTGATTGAATGTTATCGACTGAGCCTGACTTATGAAGAGAAGATATCCGGTCGAGAGTTTTTTCAGAATTGCATCGAGCGTTTTTCCCGATGTCAGAGAATCGACCTTCATCCCGGTACATTTTGCATGCAAACCGGAATATGCGCCATTATGGACGATCAATATTTTTTTAACAATCGGTGAGTCTATAAATTGCGCAAGCGTAGATTCGAAATACGGTTCAGTGCTATGAGGAATGAGAACGGTGATCATGAATAATACCTTATCGATGAATGTTTCGTATCAAGAGAACCGTTCTAATGTAAAAAGAAGAGATAGTGAAAGCAACCAATTAAGCTTTGCGGAAAATAAAAACCTCCCTTTTTGCACAGGGAGGTTCATCAATATCATTCAATCTAACGATAACAACAAAAGATAAAAACAGAGGATCATTTTTTCAGCTTACGGAACACCAACTGCCCCTCCCCTGCCAATCCAAGTTCAAGCGCATCCCCCTCGACCGTTTCCCCGGCGAGGATCATTGAAGAAAGAACGTCGATAATATGCTTCTGGATCGTTCTTTTCAACGGACGCGCACCGTAACTCGGATCATACCCTAGACGTGCGAGCCATTCTTTTGCATCATCGGAAACAACGAGAATCATATCTTTTTGCGACAGCAATTGGCCGACGCGTTTCAATTGGATATTGATCACTTGTTTGATATCGGTACGAGAAAGCGGCTTAAAGAGAATCACTTCATCGACCCTATTCAGAAATTCAGGACGGATGGTTTGACGCAGCAGCTGGTTCAGTTGTGAGCGCAGATCGCCGGCAAAATTCTGCCAGTCATCGTCCGTCTCCATTTGAGCCATTCGTTCCTGTATCAGCTGCGATCCGAGATTCGATGTCATGATCACGATCGTATTCTTAAAATTCACCGTCCGTCCCTTCGAATCGGTCAATCGTCCGTCATCTAATAATTGAAGCAGCACATTGAACACTTCCGGATGTGCTTTTTCTATCTCATCAAGCAGCACAACGGAATACGGCTTTCGCCTCACAGCTTCCGTCAGTTGTCCCCCCTCTTCATATCCCACATATCCGGGAGGCGCGCCGATCAGGCGTGAGACGGAAAATTTCTCCATGTATTCACTCATATCTATCCGCACCATTGCATTCTCGTCGTTGAACAAGAGTTCCGCCAGAGACCGTGCGAGTTCTGTTTTTCCAACGCCGGTCGTTCCAAGAAAAATAAAGGAACCAATCGGACGTTTTTCGTCCTGTAGTCCGGCACGGCTGCGCCGTATAGCGTCAGCCACCGCTTTCACTGCTTCATCCTGATTCACCATCCGCTCATGGATCTTGTCCTCAAGGTGGAGCAGCTTTGAACGTTCGCTTTCGAGCATGCGAGTAACAGGTATTCCGGTCCACTTTGAAACGATCTCGGCAATATCTTCCGCATCGACCTCTTCTTTCAGCATCTTATGATCTTTTTGGAACTCGGAAAGCTTCACTGTTATTTCTTTCAGATTCTTCTCAAGGCCCGCCAGCGTCCCATACCGTAATTCGGCAACCTTGCCGAGATCACCCTCGCGCTCTTTCTTGTCGGCAGTGATCTTCACATTCTCGATCTCCTCTTTCATCTTCCGGATGATCTGAATGAAATTTTTCTCGTTCTCCCAATGAGTACGAAGTACGCTCCGTTCCTGATTCAGTTCGGCAAGATCCTTTTCAATCTCGCTAATATGAACTTTGATCGCGGCACGGTCCGTTTCATCCGCATATTCCGCAGAGAGTTCGCGGTTCACCGCCTCACGCTCGATCTCCAGCTGCTTCACTTTCCGTTCGATCACATCCAGTTCTTCCGGCATCGAATCGATCTCGATCCGCAATTTCGATGCCGATTCATCGACAAGATCGATCGCCTTATCGGGAAGGAATCTGTCCGAAATATACCGGTGACTTAACTGCGCGGCGGCAACGATCGCACCGTCGGTGATCCTCACTCCGTGATGCACTTCATACCGTTCTGCCAGACCGCGCAAGATGGAAATCGTATCTTCAACGGTCGGTTCATCGACTATCACCGGTTGGAATCTCCGCTCCAGTGCAGGATCCTTTTCAATATATTTTCTGTATTCATCAAGCGTCGTTGCACCAATCGCGCGGAGATCACCGCGGGCAAGGGCAGGCTTCAGCATATTCGCCGCATCAACAGCCCCTTGCGCAGCACCGGCACCGACAAGCGTATGCAGTTCATCGATGAATAGAATGATCTCACCGTTGGAATTCTCCACTTCCTTCAGAACCGCCTTCAGTCGCTCTTCAAACTGACCGCGGAAACTGGCTCCGGCGATCAGCGTCGCCATGTCAAGTGCTATGATCCGTTTCGATTTCAAACTATCCGGGACATCGCCGGAGATGATCCTGTGGGCAAGTCCTTCGGCTATGGCGGTTTTACCAACGCCCGGTTCTCCGATCAGCACCGGATTATTTTTTGTGCGGCGCGAAAGCACCTGCAGTACGCGGCGGATCTCATCTTCCCTTCCGATGACGGGATCAAGTTTTCCTCTGCGGGCAAGATCGTTCAGATCGCGGCCGAATTTTTCAAGCGATTGATATTTGTCTTCCGGCATCTGGTCCGTAACGCGCTGTCTACCGCGGACCTCTTTCAACGCCTTCATGACTCCATCCTTAGTGACCCCCTGATCGACAAGTATTTTAACGCCGGCGTTGTTCTTTTGGTCGAGCAGTGCAAGAAGCAGATGCTCCGTGCTGATGTAATCGTCTTTAAGATTATCCGTTTCTTTTTGCGCCTGTTCGAATATTTTTTGCAGGGCGGTGGATATGAACTGCTGCGCACCGCTTACTTTCGGAAGTCTTTCAACCACCTCGTTGATCTTAATCTTAACGTAATTAACGTTCACGCCAAGTTTTTGAAGCAACGGCGTAACGATCCCCTGAGAATCCTGCACTAGGGCAGCGAGCAGATGCTCCGGCTCCAATGATTGATTCCCGTACGATGTTGCAATCTCCTGTGCGTTTTGCACAGCTTCCTGCGATTTGATGGTAAATTTATTAAAATTCATATAGCCAACCCGAGAGTAAATATTTTTATTCTTTTGACGTTTGCGTTATTTTGATTTTAGATTCTGCATTCTTGTAAATTCTTTTTCTCTTTCCTGACTTACCGCCGACGCATTCAGCAGCTCGGACAATTTATAGGCCGGCACAACTCCGGCAAGACCGCTTGTTTCATTCTTAGATTTATCCGTGCGAAGTTCGCCATAATTTTCCGAAATGATCCCGGCAAGATAGAATTTGGCCGGAATGATATTGTTTCCTGTATCCTTCGCGGCAGGAGAATAATAATAAAGAGGGGATCCAATGCTTCCTTTCGTTACCGCCGTTTCAACAAGATACATTTCGGTATAATTTTTCTCCCGAGCATGTTTTTCATCGGATATCTGTGCAATCCTGCCGAAGCCTACAACAGGAAAATTCTTGAATATCCCAATATGAGATGACAACATGCCCGTATGGAATACTTCATCACCTTCGGCAATGTTTTCCTTTTTGAAAAAATCCATCGGCGCGATCATTCCAAACGGAAGGAACAGGAAATCATATCTGTTCAGATCCGGGTAAGCGGGTATAACGGCAAGATCAACCGTTGAATCCGAATGGAGA
>CAJBTU010000332.1 GCA_903958625.1 uncultured Ignavibacteriota bacterium
AGTATAGTATAGTATAGTATAGTATAGTATACTCACCGCAACATTTTATTAGAAGGATGCTTATGTGAAACGGACGTTCTTTAACGGGAACAATCATTTCGTCTGCAGCTGTAGTGCTTGTTGTTATTGGGCAAAATTGCTATCAGTGAGAATCTGTTGATCGGCAATTGCTCCAATTTCTTTTCCATTGCTGTTAATAATATACTTAAATAAGCAGGACAAACTTTGTTTATCTCATATCGTTCGTATTCAACGGACTTAATTGTCCGTTTGCGGGCTCTAAACAGCTTGAAAAGAGGTGTGTGTTTTTTATTCTCTCATCCTATTTGAGATAAAAAAAAATAATTCTCATTCAGCGGGTCTTGAATTACTCGAAGTGATTTCAAAAATACCAATTTGCCGTCCTGGCAAGTCCGCCTTCGGCGGGATAAACTCCATCGATCTACGATCCTCTACCCAACGGGTCGTAGACGAGCCGCAGGCCGTAGGGAGCCATGAGTGCGGTAAGAGTCGTCACTCTGCAAAACCGGCGCGGTTTGGTCAACGAAGAACGAATATTACCGCAACCGGACCGTTTTATGTTTTTGTTCTATTCAATATTTTTTCGGTGTGGGTTGGGTAAAGTTTTCCAACACAGGCGGGACAAATACCATGAGAAAACTGAGCGTTGGTATGCTGGGACACGTATGACTCCACCTGTTCCCAAAATCCCTCATCGTCCCTTATTTTTTTGCAGTTTGCACAGATCGGGATAATTCCGGTCAATGTTTTCACTTCGGCCAGAGCACTTTGCAGCTCGGCGATCAAACGCTCGCGTTCTTCTTCGTCATATTTCCGCCGGGTAATATCGGTGTGAGTGCCGAACATCATCAGCGGTTTACCCTCTTTGGTTCTGGTGATAACGCAGCCGCGATCCAGTATCCAAACCCAGGTGCCGTCTCTATGCTTCATCCGGTACTCGCAAACATAATATTGTCGTTCCCCCTTAAAGTGCTGCTCCAGAAGTGTTGCTGATTTTTTCACGTCGTCGGGGTGAATATGGGATTGCCACGTTGCAATGCTGACAGGGGATAACTCATTAAGCGTATAACCGTTCATCTCAAACCATTTTTTGTTGAAGACGGCTTCTCCGGTTTGGATGTTCCATTCCCATGTGCCAATATTGGCCCCTTCAATAATTCCCTGCAGCCGCAGATGTTCATTTTCCAGCAATACTTCGGCATGCTTGCGCTCGGTGATATCAATGACGAAAACCGATACTCCCCTTATGCTGTTATCTTCGTGACGTATGGGGCTATACCTATTTTCATAATATGTTCTTTTTAATTTCTCGTTTCCATATTCTTCCTCAATAACAAACGATTCTCCCGCTAGTACCTTATCAAAATTCATTTTCGCTTTTTGGCAGTCCTGTCCCTGTGTTATAACGTGAAGCATGTTGGTACCTACGGCGATGTCAACTCCCCATATTTCTTTCATCGTGCGCTGATGTAATTTTGAAAAATCCATGTAGCGATACTCTTTATCCAGCGCGAAGAAAATAATTCCTTCCGGACTTTCGAGAATTGCCTTTTTCAGCAACGATAGTTTTTTGTATTTTTCTCTGGACCTCGTGATTTCTGTTTCTGCCAGTTTGCGTTCGCCGATGTCAACTGCAGTAACAAAACACTCACCGCTGTTTTTGGTAACAACACCCGCAAGCTGAACGTGCATCGGTTCTTGGTTCTCCCGTATCAGCGTCGCTTCGCTTGATTGGTTCGGCTCTCCGCGGAATAATTTTTCCAAAAAAGTATTCAATGCCGTTTTTGTATCGCCGGAAACGAAATACTCAAACCGGATGTTTTTTATTTGCGCGCGTTCCTTACTAAGCATCTTTGCGCCGGCAAGGTTCGACCGAAGAATTTTGCCTTCTTTGGAAAGTGTAAAATAGCCAACCGGTGCATAGTCGTACAATTGGGAAAACATTTCTGCGGACTCATCGGCCCGCTGTTTTGCCAGTGTCAGTTCTTCATTCTGCAGTTCCAACTCGATCTGGTGTACCGCAAGTTCGTTAACAAGTGTCAGCGTTTCCGTTTCAGTATGTGGCAAACTTGTTTTTGCATCATTTCGTTTCAGCAATTCTTCTGCCTTCCGGCGAAGAAGAACTGATTTTTCTGTTTTGTCACAGCAGTTTTTCATGGCAATATCCATTAAGCAAAATATTTTTCAACTAATATTACGGTGGTGCTTTGTGCAGAACACTTGGTCGATTTCGGGATTCTCTGCTGTTGTTATTTAAAGCACAAATTACGCCACATTCACATGCCGATATTTGCCTGAATTCGAACGTTGGAATAAAATTATGTAAAGTTCCGTTGACACTTGTAAACTATAAAGTTTCACTGCGGAACTAATTGGCAAGACAAAACACCGGAAGCGGTCCTCGGCAGAGTATTGATACTTCTACACTCCTGTTGAAGAATGAGCGGGTTGTCATCCTTCGACGCGCTCGTCCGCAAAACGGACTCGCTTGCTCAGGATGACTTTTGCGGATATTGGAAAATAGATATTGTAAGAATTGCTGTACTGAAAATAATATTTGGGTACACTGATACTATGATAAATGTTCTTTTGAAAGAATCTCCGTTATGCGCTGTTCAAATATTTCCGGTTTGTAAGGCTTTTGCAAGAATTCCTTCGGCCGGTCCATTCCGAACACCGATAATGTTTCTTCTTCGGAATATCCGGAACAGAGAAGAACCTTAACCTCTTTATTGATCTTCAGCAGTTCATGAAATGCCGCTTTACCATCCATCACCGGCATGGAGTAGTCCAGAACAACCATCGATATGTCTTGATGGTGCAGGCGGTAGATCTCGATCCCTTTTACCGGATCCAATGCGCTCATCACCGTAAAGTTATTTTCGGTCAAAACATCCGTGAGCAATTCGATCACCGATGCCTCATCGTCGATCACCAAGATGGATTTCCCCTCTCCTTTCGTAACCAATGGTTTTTCTTTCGCCGGAACTTCGGCTGCCATTGAAGAAGTGATCAGTGGAAAAACAATCTCGAACATCGTTCCTTTCCCTTCTTCGCTCTCGATGCGCAGACCCCCCTTGTGCCCTTTAATGATGCCGAGAACGGCGGCAAGACCGAGTCCGCGCCCCGTAAATTTGGTGGTGAAGAACGGATCGAAGATGCGGGCTAGAGTTTCCTGACTGATACCGCTGCCGGTATCACGCACCTGCAGCAAGGCATAACTGCCAGCCTCAAGCGGAGAAGCGGTGAATTGGGAATATTCATTGTTCTCCTGGTCAATCTCAATCCTGTTCGTGCGCAGAATAATTGTTCCCGGATTCGGATCCATTGCTTCACCGGCGTTGATGATAAGATTCATTATCACTTGCTGTATCTGACTGATATCGCCCTTGATGTGAGGCGATGGAGAACCAAGATCGTACCGCAGCTTGGTGGTTTTTGGTATCGACACTTCAAGTATCTGAACATTTTCTTTCACTAACTTATTGAGATCGATCTCACTCACATAAAATCTTCCTCTGCCGGAATACGCAAGAAGCTGCTTTGTAAGGTCTGCAACGCGCTCCGAGGCTTTCATGGCTTTGGTGATGTGGTCTACGGCCGGACTTTCTTTGGGAAGTTTATTCAGCGCCAATGCCGATTGTCCCAGAACGGCGTTCATGAGATTATTGAAGTCGTGAGCGATGCCGCCGGCAAGCGTTCCGATACTCTCCAGTTTTTGCGCGTTGCGGAGTGCCTGCTCGGCATTTTTTCGGTCGGTAATATCGACTATTGTTCCGTCCAATATCTCGTTGTTGATAACAATGTTGAACAATACAATTCTTATGTTTCCATGTTTTGTCAGCAGTTCTGCTTCATAATTTTCAATACGGCCGTTCGTTTTAAGATGCCGTATCAACTCTTCGCGGTGTTCCGGATGTTTATACCGGACAAATGAACCAAGCATTATTAACTCTTCTCTGTCTTCAAATTCAAGAATTGCTGCGACGGCATGGTTCACATAAATAATATCGCCGCTGACCTTTGATTGAAATACTCCGATGGCGGAATTTTCGACCAGTTTCCGGTATTTTTGTTCGCTTGCCGTCAGCGCTTCTTCCGTCCGCTTGCGTTCGGTGATTTCCCATGCCATGTCTGCAAATTTCGATACAATCTCAACATCCCGTTCGGTGTAATCGATTGGTTTATTGCCAATTCCGAGGATCGCGACAATTTTTTTGTTCCGAAATACGGGCACAATCAGTTCCCGGATAACTTCGGCGTGCCCCTCGGGCATCCCTTTCTTGTCGGCCAGAGAAGCATAGTTATTATGGATCACGGGACCGCGTGTACGGATGCTGTCTGCCCATACGCCTGCTTTGGAAATATGGTAGTGCGAATGTTTACCTTCCGCCGTGCACATTTCTTTCAGCGTTCGTGACGACCAGTTTTGAAGTGTGAGAGTCTCCTGGTCGGCTTCAAGAAAGTGATAAAAGCCGATC
>CAJBTU010000333.1 GCA_903958625.1 uncultured Ignavibacteriota bacterium
ACAAGGTGGAGCAGGGTGCTTCACCTTTTTTTTGTATCTTTTGCATCTTCTCATTTTTTACGATATATTTTTACGTGAACATAAACAAAGAACGAATATATCTTGATTACAGTGCATCAACGCCGTTGGATGATGAAGTTTTCGAAGTGATCCATGCAAATTTACGCGGCACTTTTGGGAATGCATCGTCTATTCATTCGTATGGACGGGCTGCCAAAGTGGTGCTGGAGGAAAGCCGGGAGAAGATCGCCCGATCGATTGGTGCGGAAACATCGGAACTATTCTTCACTTCCGGCGGGACCGAATCGGATAATCATGCGCTGGTCGGCAGAGCACTGGCTCAGCGGCGCAGCTGCGGTAACGATCATATCATTGTCTCCTCCATTGAGCATCATGCCGTGCTGGACTGTGCTGAATATCTTCGTGAATTAGGATTCCGGATATCCATCGTTCCTGTTGACCATGACGGATTTGTCCATGCGGATTCGATCGAAAATCTGATCACCGATAAGACATGTATCATCTCCGTGATGCACGCCAACAATGAGACAGGTGCAATACAGCCGGTGAAAGAAATTGCAGCGCTGGCAAAAAAACACGGAATCCCTTTTCATTCAGATACCGTTCAAACCATCGGCAAGATCCCAGTCAATGTCAACGACCTTGGGGTTGACCTGATAGCCATATCGGCGCATAAGATCTACGGTCCGAAGGGGATCGGCGCTCTGTACATCCGGCAGGGCACGGAACTGGATGCCTTTCTTCATGGAGGATCGCAGGAGAGAAAAAACCGGCCGGGAACGGAAAATGTTCCATTGATTGCCGGTTTTGCCAAGGCAATCGAACGTGCAGAAGAAATCCGGGAAAAGATGTATGCTTCGGCTGTGCGGTTGCGGAGCGGGTTGCTGGGCATCATCACCTCGACATGCCAAGGAGTGATCACAAATTCTGATGAGACGCGGTCACTTCCTCATATACTCAGTATTTCACTTGATCCGTCGTTCTATGAGATCGAAAGCGAGACTCTTTTGTTGAATATGGATCTTCGCGGCGTCGCCGTTTCCAGCGGTTCCGCATGCACATCAGGCAGCGTTCAGCCGTCACACGTCTTGCTGGCAATGGGCCGCGATACTAAAACAACGCAAACAACGGTCCGTTTTTCATTTGGAAAATTCACAACAATTGAGGAAGTTAAGCGTGCGGGAGAGACATATTGTTCGATCGTTCAATCGTTCTTAAAGAAAAAATAGTCACTTGTACCTGAGGTTATTATGAAAAAAATTCTCGTTCTTTTCCTGCTATTCCTTTTTGGATGCGCTGATTCCGATGAAAACGCTTCAACCAATCTGAGAAAAGGGGATGAGTTTTTCAATAAGGGCGAATATGATGTTGCGGAATATTATTATGATAAGATTCCGCTGGATAGTCCGCTTTACCAAACAGTTGTAAGAAGGAAGGAAGAGATCCTGAAAGCCCACGAAGACCCCATGTCGGATACACGAACGGCAAAAAAGGCAAAGGGTGTCTTTATCTCAAACCATTCGTTCTTCGGCAATAGCGCCGGAACAATACCGGTTCACAGGATGACAATTGTGAATAACACCGATGAGAATCTTCAGTTTGTCGAACTGGAGTTTGTGTATCTTGACGAAAGAGGGATAGAAGTTCAGCGCCTTTCAACGGTGTTGAATTCGTATGTTGCAAAGAATTCTCAGAAGGACTTTGAAAAAATATCGCCGGGTGTAGTGCGCGTAAAATTTGCAAAGGCACATGTTGTTTTGGTCAAACCGGTGTTCTATTAAATTGATTCTCGATTTCCCGATAGATAATCCCAAAACGTAATCCCCGGTCACTTACGGTGATCTGTTGCAGACCGCTTATTTCCATATATCCCATTAAGATCATAATCCCCGCCAGGAGAATGTCTGCGCGTCCCGCTGAGATCTGCGGGAACAGTGCAATTTGTGACGGAGATTTATCCTTCAATAAACCGAATATTGAACCGACATCCGCGGCTGTAAGAACATATCCGCTCACTTTCCCGGGGAGATACTCCGGAAGTTGTTGATGCATTGCGGCAAGCGTTGTGAGTGTGCCCGCAACTCCTATGGCAAATGTCTCCGGAATATCTACCACCTGCTCTTTGGGGATATGTGATGTGATAAAATCGTGTGCCGTGATCAGTGCTTCAATTTCCGGCGGCGAAGATTTTAGAATACGCTCAGTGATTCTCACGCTTCCCAGATCGACGCTGACCTTGGTATGAATATTTGTTGAATCGCCAAGAATGATCTCCGTGCTTCCGCCGCCGATATCAATAACGGAAAAACGCTCACCTTTTCCCGTGAATTCCGAAATGCCGCCGCGGTACGTCCATTGCGCTTCATCGTCGCCGGAAAGTATTTCAATTTCGATACCGGTCTTTTCTTTGATGAATGCAATGAAATCGTTCCGGTTCATTGCATCCCGAACCGCGCTGGTTCCGACGGCGCATATCCGGTCAACATTGAAACCATCGCAGGTCGTCTTATATTGAAGAAGAAAGCTTTCAACGCGTTGGAATGTTTCGTGATTGATCACGCGGTCTGCATCGACCCCTTTGCCGAGTCTGGCAATCACCTGTTCGTCATGAAGTATTGTTGTGATCCCGCCGGCTTGTATTTCAGCGATAAGAAGAAGAATGGTGTTGGTGCCAATATCTATGGCGGCGACCCTCATATCCGTTCTGCAGCCATGGCGATCCATTCGTTTTCCTGGATCACAGCAATGACCCGGCAATTCCGTTCTGTTAAGGCTTTCTCAATAATTTCCCGGTCGGTAGTTAACAGTCCTGAAAAGAGTATTCTGCCCTTGGGAGATAGTCTTTCGAGCATCTGATCGGCCAATTCCAGTATTGTATTGCGGATGATATTGGCGAGTATAAGATCGAAATTATTTTCTGTGACAACATCTATTGAACCGATCCGTATCTCGATCTTCTCTTGCACGTCGTTCCGTTGAGCGTTCTCTATCCCGTTTTCGAGCGACCATTCATCAATATCAATGCCGAGACAATGTTTTGCGCCGAGTTTTATAGCGCCGATCGCTAATATACCGGTTCCTGTTCCAACATCCAGAACAAGAGAACCCGGTTTCAAGTATTGTTCCATCAGGCGCAGCATAAGCCGTGTGGTTTCATGATAACCGGTTCCAAAGGTCATCTTTGGATCGATGACGATAACCGTTTTATTGACATCCTGAACGGCGTGCCACGAAGGCGTGATCACAAATCTCTCAGAAACGTGGATAGGTTGTATCGATTTTTCCCACTCTTCGTTCCAATTTTTATGTTGGATTTCGGTGGTGCTTATGTGCTGGATAAAAGGAAGGTTGTATTGGTCGGAAATATCATTGATGATCAGTTCGATCTGTTCATGCCATTCATTCTTCTTGATGAAGCAGTGAATTCCGCGGTCGTCTTCCAGGAACCCTTCAAACGGGAACTCTGATAATTCAGCGGGGATAATTTCTCGCGTTTGCTCATCCGGCGGGACGGCAAGATGAATATCAAGGTAGGTTTCATTCATTATTTTTTTGTTCGTTGGATGATCAGTGTGTCGACGGTGTTTTTGTTCATCTCCAGCCAAAAGATTTGGTCCTGGTAGTTCTCCTGCATCTTTCGGTCAGCTTTGTTGTGGCGGACATTCATTCCATAAACGAACCAGATAACGGCTACAACAGAAACGGCATGTAATGTTGTTTGTTGAAGCAGTGCTATTTGGATGATCAGCGCAGTTATTCCTGCGATACCGAACCAGAATGACGTTCTGCGGATATTGATCATGATGTGATAAATCATGCCAAAGAAAAAGATCTTATCGTGCACCGTTACCGGCATCAGGTGATTGAGGATGTAAAAATAGAGACGTCGGGCTTCGTCTTCTGTCAACGGAGCGGCCGAAGAAATTTCCCGTGAGCGGTCAAGGATATAGGTGCTCGGCTGGTTGGCCTGGAATGCTTTACGTTTTTTTGGAGTCTCTTTTGAATAAAAACTCAGTCCGGCAACGATTGATCCGAGAAGGAATAACGGTAAGCCGAACTCCCATACGTTAAACGGCCTGAGGGTGAGATCAAAACCAGTACTCATTGCATACGCTAAAAAAATAAAATAGGCGCCCGGAACAAGTATGCGAATAATCTCAAATGATGAAAATCTGGTCGAAGTATTGAGCATGTTATTTTGCAAGTTTGGTATAAATAAGCGCCGACAGAACTTTCCCGACTGCTTCCAGGCTTTGAGCACTGCATTTGTCCGGAGTATCCTGTTGTGTATGCCAGTGGGGGTATTGAAAATCGATGATGTCGATGGTTGGGATACCGGCATCATTTAACGAAAGATGGTCATCGGAGATAGCTTCGCCCGGAACGCGTATGAATGAAGTTACTTGGTTTTCTTCTGCTGTCGTCCATATCAAATCCATCAACTGAGGGGCGAAACGCATCGAGTTTTGCTCCAGCGGCAGCCGCAGGTCCCTGTCACCGACCATATCCAGCAGTATCCCGAATTGCGGGTTATAGTCCGGGCGTTTTGTTTTCGCAAAATGTCTTGCCCCGAGAAAATAAAGATCGGTATTGCCGTCATTCCGGGAATCTCCGTAGTCTTCGCCATCCGTCAACAGGATGTCGACCCCGATTGGGGGCGGATTGCTCTTCAAGATCCGCGCAAGTTCCAGCAGCACAGCAACGCCGCTTGCACCGTCGTTTGCACCGATGATCGGTTGATTTCTTTTTTCCGGTATGGGATCTTCTTCGCCACGGGGACGAGTGTCCCAATGCGCTAATAGCAGGATCCTTTTCGGTGCGTTGATGTTGAATTGCGCGAATACATTTGTAAGACGTAATATCTCATTATACCCTTTTTGGGAGAATCGTTGCAGGATGACCGTTTCGGCACTCTGTTTTAATTCACTTTCAAGGTATAATAAACACTTCTTGTGCCCTTCAGAATTCGGGTTTCGGGGGCCAAAATTCGTCTGCGCAAGCAGGTATTCATAAGACCGTTTACCGTCAAATGCCGGGAACTGTTTTTGCATCGTTGGTTGGTTTTGTTGTTGCTGTTGGGGGTGATCACTATCCTTCTTTTCACAAGAATTGAATGAGAAAGAGAGGAATACTATTATTATGATTGCCGATGTTCCTAATTGGGTGCATGGTGCTTTGGTCATTAGAAAAAATTCTCATTGGTATTGAAAGGCTGTTTTACTATCTTGATTAAGAATATAATAAATTTAACCTTAAATGCCCTTACGAAAAGCAATATACTGGAGTATTTTCTGGATCGCGCTCTCGCTATCGTTTAATGTAGTAATCTACTACACACACGGTCAGCAAAAAGCCCTCGAATTTCTCACAGGTTACATCATCGAGAAATCACTCTCTGTTGATAATCTCTTTGTCTTTCTTATTGTATTTACAATATTTGGTGTTGAATTAAGGGACCAGCGGCGGGTACTTAATTATGGCATTATTGGCGTCATCATCCTCCGGGGTATATTAATCATCCTTGGCTCTACGCTTGTTAAAGAATTCCATTGGATCCTTTACATTTTCGGTGCAATGCTGGTCTATGCCGGTTACCGCGTTGTTTATGGGGAGGATGCTAAAATTGAACCGGAAAAGAACATCGCCGTTCGTCTCTTTCGTAAGATTTTTCGGATCGATAATAATTACCATGGACACCGGTTTTTTATAAAAAAAGAGAAGTTGATGTACGCAACCCCGCTTTTCGTCTGTTTATTGGTCGTAGAAACCACCGATGTGGTCTTTGCTATTGATTCCATACCGGCAATTTTTGCCATAACCACCGATACTTTTATAGTGCTCACCTCGAATTTAATGGCAGTATTAGGTCTCCGCTCACTCTATTTTGTTCTTGCAGAAATCCATGCCTCATTTGAATATGTTAAGTATGGTGTTGGTATAGTTCTGGTATATGTTGGTATAAAAATGCTGATCATGGATATTTACAAGATCGATACGGTTTTTTCTCTCGTCATAATTCTCACAATTCTGTCAGTTTCTGCTTTGCTTTCCCTCCTCAAAAACCGTAACCCATCTAAATAAATATTAGTATATTTTAATTTGCTCCGTTAGCATATATTTTGGTACCTTTAATACCTGAACGGGATGGCTTTATCAATCCTGCACGGACAGCTCTTACACCCTTCGAAAAATAAGGGAATTTTTCAATAATCTGAGGGAATAATGAGAAAGATTCTGTTCAATACTTTCTGGTTTGTGCCGATTTTGATTTTTGGTTGTTTTGACGGCTCATTTTCAGCAAAGTCTGATAAGATCTTTATCCAGGACGAAGTCAGAACAAAACTTGACCAAAAATCCTTAGTCATTTTAAATATCTACGGTAATACTATTCGTAACTATTCAACCCAATATGGTGTAGATTGGCGCTTGGTTGTTGCGGTAATGAAAGTTGAATCGAAGTTTGACCATAATGCGGAAAGCGAGAAAGGTGCCAGAGGCTTTATGCAAATAATGCCGGCTACTCAGACAGAAATTGCCGAAAAATTCGGCCTGGAAAGTGAAGCCTTTGATGACCCGCATGGAAACATCCGGGGGGGAATATACTACCTTGCCCAACTTTATAAGCAGTTTGGTAACGACGGATTGAGTGAAGAAAATAGAGTCAAATTCACACTAGCGGCCTATAACGCCGGTCCGGGACGTGTTATGGATGCCAAAAAAATGGCAGAATATGTAAACGATGATCCTCGCGAGTGGAAATCGGTGAAAAACTCGCTGTCATTGCTCTCTAAAAAGTACTCATCACTGCATAGATTTGTTTGGGTAGAAAAAAAACCGACAAACGGGTATTTTAAGGGGTGGAAAGAAACCTCGAATTACGTTGAATCCGTAGCGACAATATACGCTGAATATCGTAAGGTCTTTGATAAAAAGGTCTGATAAAAATACATGAATTAACAAAAAAAGGGACGCTTAATGCGTCCCTTTTTTTGTTACCAATAGATCCAAGAACTATTTATGGAAGAAGTACCGCGGCCGATATTACCGTTGTCCATTTTCCATCTTTATCGCCTTCGGCAGATTGCGTAACATTGAAGGTTTTAAGAATTTTTCCGCTGAGCTTAAAGTGTTTTTCGCGTTCATCCCATGCTACATTGGGATCGAATTCGAGTCCGAGAGTAGTGGCAAGCATGGTGGCGGCAAGATCTTCCGCATATTCGCCTGCTTTTTCCTCTGTTTCGCCAAAAGGATGATGTTCTGACAGATAGCCGTATTGAGAGTCATCGGCAGCCATCGCCACGCCAATGGAAGAAGCCACCAATCTGTTCGGTTCGTTCGTGGCGTTTCTTGCCATAACGCAGAATGTTACCAGTCCCGGTTCGAGCAATTTTAGACCTTCGGAAACCGGAATTCGTTTGCATTTTGGCGGATAGATGCTGGAAACTGTTACGAGGTTGCATTTTTCAATGCCGGCGTTACGTAAGGCAAGTTCAAATGATTGCAGATAGTCTTTGTGTCTGCCGACGCCTTTGGTGAAGAACATTTTGGCTGGGACGAATGACAACGTCTCATCTCCTTTTGGATTGGTGAATGAAGAAATTAAGGTATTTTTGATTTATAGAAAAAATTTGTCATAGATCATCCGAAAATATTTGTGTGACCGTTTGATGTGATGCGAAATATACAGATACTTCCAAATAATGCAAACAGAAAAATTGTTAAAATTATTTCACCTTCAGGCAGGAATGATCTTCAGGAACTTCCGTTTTCCCACCTTGATGATCGCCGGTTCGGCCAGAACGATCTCCATCTTCGGGTCTGAAATTTTTTCGTTGTTGATCGTTATGCCTCCCTGTTCTATCAAACGGCGCGCCTCACCTTTTGAAGGAGCAAGTTTCGTGTCGGCAAGAAGCTGAAGGATGTTCACCGGGCTCCCTTTCACACCGTAGTTCATCTCTTCGATCTCATCGGGAAGATCCTTCTTCACGAAGATCCTGTCGAATTCTTCTTCGGCTGCTTGAGCAGCTTCTTTACTGTGATACAGCGTTACGATCTCCTTTGCCAGACGGCGCTTCGTGTTCCGCGGACTGCTTTCGATGGCGGTACGTATTTCCTGCAGTTCAGTGTTCGGAATATTTGTGGCGAGAACAAAGAAATCGTACATCAATCGATCGGGTATGGATAGTGTTTTGCCGAAGATCTCCCGAGGAGAATCGCTGATGCCGATATAATTGTCCAGAGATTTGCTCATCTTCTCGATACCGTCTGTACCCGGAAGGATCGGCATCGTTAAGATCACCTGTGCCTCTTTCCCAAATTCACGCTGGATCGCCCGGCCGACGAGAAGATTAAATTTTTGATCTGTTCCGCCAAGTTCCACATCTGAATCGATTGCAACGGAATCCATTGCCTGTGCCAGCGGATATAAAAATTCATGAAGGGAGATCGGTTCTTCTTTGTTGAACCGCATATGGAAATCTTCCCGCTCCAGCATCTGCGAGACAGTGTATTTGCTTGCAAGCTTTATGACGTCGGCAAAACTCATCTTTCCCAGCCAGTCGGAATTGTAGATCATCTTCAGATTCTTTTCCGATAAGACCTTCTTTGCCTGATCGAAATAACTTTCTCCGTTCTTTCGTGTCTCTTCCAGCGACAGGGATGGACGCGTTTTACTCTTTCCCGACGGGTCGCCGATCATTCCGGTGAAGTCGCCCACAATAAGTATTGCCGTATGGCCCAGATCCTGGAACTGCCGTAATTTCCGCAGAACAACGGAATGTCCTAAATGCAGGTCCGGACGGCTGGGATCGCAGCCAAGCTTAACATTAAGTGGCGTGTTGGTCTTGATCGACCGTTCGATTTTTTGAACGAGGTCCGCTTCGGGTATGATCTCCGAAACACCGCGTTTGATCAGATCCATCTGATCGTTTAGGGAGGGGAAGGGCATATTCAGTATCTGTTTCTCATGAAATTAATTACTCGTTTTACACAAAAAATACAAGTTATGCCGAATGGGCGGTATTTTTTTATGTAAAGTGAGTCAGTGAATAAAAATTATGAATTCCGTCTCATTTCGCGTTCAACATCACGCTCTTTTATGGATTCACGTTTATCGTGAAGTTGTTTTCCTTTGGCAATTCCCAGATCCACTTTTGCGATTCCTTTTTTGAAATAGAGCTTCAGCGGAATAAGGGTTAAGCCTTTTTCATTCGTTTTTGTGTGGAGCTTTGCGATCTCACTTTTATTCAGCAATAACTTCCGCGTGCGGACAGGATCGTGATTGAACTGATTCGCCTGTTCATAGGGGCTGATATGCATATTCAGCAGCCAAACCTCTGAATTCTTTACTATCGCGTATGCATCCTGCAGATTTGCTTTGCCGGCACGCAGCGATTTTACCTCTGAGCCCTTTAAAACAATTCCTGCCTCGTACGAATCGAGTATTTCATACTCGAAACGTGCGCGGCGATTGGAGATTGTTACGCGTTCTTCTCTCTGTTTTTCCATTGTTCCTGAATGAAATTACAGAAAACCTTCGCTATTTACAATAGAATGCTGCGATAAATCAATCTTGGAAAAACAAACATTGTGAGTTATCTTCTACTATTCAAGAGATACTCGTCAAACACCGATACTTAAACGCGCGATCATCATCCATGACCCACACTGAATCAATTCTCATTCTCGACTTCGGTTCACAATTTACGCAGCTCATCGCACGCCGCGTGCGTGAGTTGAACGTGTACTGCGAGATTCATCCGTTCAACATTCCGTTTGAAAAAATTACCGCTTTCAATCCTAAAGGAATTATTCTCTCCGGCGGTCCGTCGAGCGTCTACGCAGCCGATGCACCAATCCCTGATAAAAGGATCTATGAATGCGGCGTTCCGGTTCTTGGTATCTGTTACGGACTGCAATTGATCGCATTTCAAAACGGGGGAGAAGTGAACAAGGCGCCGCGCCGCGAATTCGGCCGGGCCCGAATGCTGATCGATGACCATTCTGATATATTTAAAGATCTCGGACCGCAAACAGAAGTGTGGATGAGTCACGGCGATGAGGCGACAGCAATTCCGGCAGGATTTGATAAGATCGCACATTCGGAAAACGCCGGTATCTGTGCGATTCGGAACTCGCATAAGCGGATCTACGGAATACAATTCCACCCTGAAGTTGTCCATTCCAAGGAGGGGAAAAAAGTCCTCTCCAATTTCGTTAAAAATATCTGCGGATGTTCCGGCAATTGGAACGCTGATTCATTTATTGAGAGTGCCATCGCGGATATTCGTGCGAAGGTAGGCACAAAAAAAGTCCTCTGCGCACTGAGCGGGGGAGTGGACTCTTCGGTTGCCGCGGTATTGCTACATAAGGCGATTGGCGATCAGCTGTTCTGCATCCATATCGACAATGGATTGATGCGCCGCGGAGAAAGCGAACAAGTGATTAAGACGTTCCGCGATGAACATCATATTGCACTTGATTTTGTCGATGGAACCGATATCTTTCTTTCACGGTTACACGGTGTGAGCGATCCCGAACAAAAAAGAAAGATTATCGGGAAAGCATTCATCGATATTTTTGATGTGGAAGCGAAGAAAGTGTCCGGGGCAGAATTTCTTGCGCAAGGTACGTTGTATCCCGATGTGATTGAATCGGTGTCATTCAAAGGGCCGTCGCAGACGATAAAATCGCATCATAATGTCGGCGGTCTGCCTGAAATAATGAATCTAAAACTGATCGAACCGTTCAGAGAACTATTTAAAGACGAAGTGCGGGCAGTTGGCAGGAAACTTGGTCTATCGGACTATTTAATCGACCGTCATCCATTTCCCGGACCGGGTCTTGCCATACGGGTTCTCGGAGAAATAACAAAAGAACAGCTGGAAATTCTTCGCAGCGCCGATGAAATATTTATTGGTGAATTGCGAACGCAAAACCTTTATAATTCAGTGTGGCAGGCATTTGCCGTTCTCCTTCCTGTCCGGTCTGTGGGTGTGATGGGTGACGAACGGACATATGAAAATACTGTTGCTCTGCGGGCTGTAACGAGCGTTGATGGAATGACCGCAGACTGGGCGCATCTGCCATACGAATTTCTTGCACATGTTTCCGGCAGAATAATCAACGAAGTGCGGGGAATAAACCGTGTTGTCTATGATATCAGTTCAAAACCACCCGCAACCATCGAATGGGAATAACCGTTCACCAAACCTATGATCGAACTTACCAATCTCACCAAGTCATTCGGTTCCTTCGTTGCCGTTAACGATGTCTCTCTTTCCATTCCGTCGGGAGAATTTTTCGGATTCCTCGGGCCGAACGGAGCGGGCAAAACGACGACGATCAAAATGATGACAGGATTGTTCACACCGACTTCCGGACGGATCGCGATCAACGGATTCGATGTGGAAAAAGAGCCCCAGGAGGCAAAAGCGACCTTTGGATACATTCCGGATCATCCGTACCTCTATGATAAACTTACCGGGCGTGAGTTCATCTATTACATGGGCGGATTGTACAAAATGGAACGGAACGATCTGAAAGAAAATGTCGATCGTGTGATTGATCTTCTGGAACTGGCAAGCTGGATCGACAAAAAGACGGAAGATTATTCTCAGGGAATGAGACAGCGTGTGACATTTGCTTCGGCATTCGTTCACAAACCGAGGACGATCATCATCGATGAACCGATGGTCGGCCTTGATCCGCGGAGTGCGCGTATTGTCAAGGATTCGTTGAAGCAGCAGGCAAAGGAGGGCGCTTCCATCTTTATGTCAACGCATATTCTCGAAATGGCGGAAGAACTGTGCGACCGGATCGCCATTATCAACAAAAGCAAAATAATTTTTCTTGATACCCGTGAGAATCTCCATCTCCATAAGACAAAATATGACGGCAACCTTGAATCGGTATTCCTTGAACTGACAAAAGAAGAAAACGAATAGTGATGACGTTCCTTCACATATTATGGTTTAAGAATCTCATGTTCTGGAAGGTTTCTTCGAAAAGAGATGTCGGGATGGTGGTCCGGAATGTTGGTTCATTCATCGTTTTCGGATCGTTCGCTGTTGGCTCCTTCTATTTTTCCAATTTTATCACGGCGTATCTTCTGGAAAACGTCAGGATCGGATTATTTCTGTTCCACCGTTTCATCGGGATGCTGCTGTTCGTGTTCTTCGTTACGATCAATCTCGGTAATATGGTCGTTTCCTTTTCCACGTTGTACCGGTCCCCGGAAGTGGATTTTCTTCTGACATCACCGGTCTCCTATCTGAATATTTTTGTCATCAAATTTCTGGACAATTTTTTTTATAGTTCAGGTACGCTTTTTATGGTCGGTTTTTCGGTGCTGCTGGGATACGGATATTATTTCAACCTTCCGTGGCATTTTTATCTTTTGATGATGTTCGGCGTTCTGGTTCCGTTCATGTTCCTTGCAGCGTGCATAGCAGTGATCGTACTGTTATTGTTGATGAAACTTGCGTCAAAGGTTAATTTCCGGCTTCTCATATCGGGGATCGTGTTGTTCTATATTTCTCAGATCTATTTTTATTTTCAGGTCTCCAGCCCCGTCCATCTTGTTCAGGAAGTAATGAAATACTATCCGTACGTTGATCTGTATTTCGGAACGCTAGATCCAATGGCCGTTAAAATATTGCCGAATTTCTGGGTGTCGGAGATCATGTATTTTTATGTAACGAACAATTTCACTGCCGTTACAGGATATACGTCTTTGCTCGTCTTGTCGACAGCCGGTTTGTTTATCTTTGCGTTGGCAATTGCTGATGCTGTGTTTTATTCCACATGGATCACGTCGCTGACCATCAAATCCTTAACGATAAAATCACTGGAGTTTAAAAATTCGATTTTTAGTTTTGGCAAACGATCGTTCTTTTCCCCGCAGGTAGAGGTCATTCTTAAGAAAGAATTTTGGCAATTCATCCGTGAACCGAGCCAATGGATCCATTTTGTTGTAATGATGGCGCTATTGCTGATTTTCCTTTCAAGCGTGAGTTCGCTGAATATCAAATTAGAAACACCGGAACTGAAGGCGGTTGTCTATCTGGTCGTCTTTATTTTTAATATATTCCTCATTAATTCACTGGCGCTGCGGTTTGGCTTTCCAATGATGAGTCTGGAAGGGAATGCGTTTTGGACCATCCGAAGCACACCGGTCACTGCAGCAAAGGTGTATTGGATTAAATTTACCGTTGTGGTGGTGTTTCTCGGCATTTTAAGCATCATTATTTCGTGGCTTTCCAACATTCCTTATCTGTATATACGGAAAGTTGTCGGTGAACAGCCGTGGATGTACTCATTCATAGAACCAAGCGACACAGTAAAGCTCCTATCTTATTCCTCTATGATCGTTACGCCGTTGATTACGATAACGCTGGTAAGTCTGAACTTTGGTCTCGGTTCGGTCTATTCGAATTTTATCGAAAAAAATCCGATCCGTATCGCTTCCTCGCAGGGTGCGACGATGACGTTCCTCCTCAGCGTAGTCTATCTGGTCTTTTTGCTTGGGGTGTACTATTTTCCCGCCACGATGCTCTTCACTGCCGAAATGAAAGAACTCCAGCCCGACTGGCGCATGCTGAAGATCATCTTTTTTGCCATTGGTTTTCCCTCAGTTGTGATCATAGCGATCTCGCATACCGTAGGAATCCGTTCGTTGAAAAGAGACTATTGATGAGATCGATTTTGTATTACTGTCTATTGTTCGTGACCATACTTACTGCGCAGTCGCAGGAAGTATATTTCAACCAGCTATCCGAAGAGTATTTTCTGCTGGGGATGCGGCAGTATTCCCAGAAAGATTTTAGACCCGCACTCCAGTCATTCCAACGCTCTATTGAAAGTTATCCGATGAATCACCGGATAACAGCGGCGATGGTGATGGAAGCAAAAACACATTATGCACTGAGAAATTATTACGAAGCATCCACACTGTGCGATTCAATCATTTCGCGGTTTCCGGAATCCCTCTATATGGAAGATGTTCTCTTCACGCGCGGAATGTGTTACTATAATATGACGGATTATCTTCGAACATTTGATGAAATGCAGCGGACCTTCACCGTTGCTCAGCAGCGGATGAACAAGGAGCATTCCTACAGAGTACTGGAGCACCTTGCAACGGAGTTCTTTACTGAGCAGCAGGTAGAATCGGCGATAACGGATACAACCCTGCCCGAATTGAAGAATCTGTATCTGGTGATCGTAGCGGAAAAATATTTTCAAAACGGAAATCCGGATTCAGCAAAGTCACGTCTTCAGCGCATCGATCATACCGTAGCCGATCAATCGCTGCAATATCGTTTTAATCGTCTTCTCTCTCAGATTGAGAAGGGAAACCTGGTAAGGTTCGGCGTCCTTCTGCCATTGCAAAGATCGTCGTTGGCCGAAACGAGAGAGAAAAAAATCGCCAGTGAAGTTTTAGAAGGAATTCAATTTGCCGTAAGCGCGTATGAAGAACGGATGGTTCCCGGTCAGGTATCAATGGAACTGGATATTCAGGATTCCGAAAAAGATTCTGCGAAAATATTTGCCATCATTTCGGAATGGTCAAAGAACAATATGGTTACCGGAATTATCGGCCCGGTGTTCAGCAATGAAACCATTGCTGCCGCAAAGATCGCGCAGGAACACTCCATCCCGATCGTTTCCCCTACGGCAACCGATGAAGGAATCTCTTCGCGCGGGAAATTCGTGTTCCAGGCGAATTCTACAAACGGTGCTAAAGGAAAGACAATGGCGCAATACGCGGTGAATGTTCTCGGGGCCAAGAATATTGCTGTATTGGGCTCTGCGGTTCAATCTTCTTCGATACAGGCGGATTCATTCATCGTTGAAGCTAAACGTCTTGGCGCCAATATCGTTATTGATAGAAGGTTCCAAAAGGGAGAATCGGATTTGCGGTCGTATGTGCGCGCAATCCGTATCGGAGCTGCCAATCTGCGTCCGGACTATGTAATATCACTGCGTGGAAAAATCAATGTCGGCGAAGTGACACGGAAGTTGGTGTCGGCAGGCGTGACGTTCTCATATATCGATTCTGTATTTAACGCGGGAGGATTGATCAATTTAACCGCATTTTTCGGGGAGAATGCCAAAAAAATTGCCGATTCGCTGAAACTGCCGGTGAAAAGAACCACGGTATATATTGACAGTCTGAACTACCCCGTAACCTCTCTCGATGTTATCTATTGTCCAATCTCTAGCGGTCATGAGATCGGTATCATCACCTCGCAGTTGACTTTTTACAATATCAAGGCGTCACTGCTCGGTTCCGGGGATTGGAACGATGCCAACGAACTTGATCTTAACAAACGCTATGCAGATGGAGTTATTTTCGGGAGTGACCGTTGGATTGAACGAAACGATATGACTTCGAGACTTTTTTCAAAATATTCGCAGCGATATGGGAAACAGATCTCGGATAATGTCTTGCTCGGTTTCGATGCGATGTCAATGATTATTCAGCAATTCAATGAAGGCACATTGTCGCGCGAACAACTCACGGAGTTGCTCGGCACGGTGATGGAATTTCCCGGGATACGAAATGCAATTACACTGAAAACGGAAAGGGTCAATAGTGCATTGCATATTCTGCAGTTCAGGAACGGTGCGGTATCAAAATTACAGACCTTTTCGTCTCACTAATAATGCCCCGGACACAGAGAAATAAACCGATAGACGATTCGAATCTTCGACTGATCCGCTATTCCGCCATTAAGGAATGGCCCGAAGATGAACGTCCCCGCGAAAAGCTGATCAAGCACGGTGCTTCGTCACTTTCCGAATCTGAACTACTGGCGATCCTGATCAATATCGGCATGGAAAATTTTTCCGCAGTGGATGTTGCTAAACAACTTTTGTACGATTACAGATCACTGAAAAATATCGGTTCACTTTCCGTCGCTGATCTCCGGCAGAAAAAGAATAAAGGGATTGGGACTGCCAAAGCGGTGACGATCGTAGCTGCGTTCGAACTTGCGCGTAGAATATCTTCGTCTGGTACGGAAAACGATGAACCGATCCGGTCTCCGGAAGATGTGAAGAACAGATACGGTTCTCAGCTGCGGGACCTGAAGCAGGAGGTCTTTATGGTCATAAGCCTGAGCAGCTCGAACAAGGTTATCCGGGACAGAATAATCACCAGGGGACTGCTCAATTCTTCGCTGACGCATCCGCG
>CAJBTU010000334.1 GCA_903958625.1 uncultured Ignavibacteriota bacterium
GACTAAACAATCTTTCGGTCATTGAAATATGCGAGAAGAAATATTCCGATGCTGTGAAAACGTTGCGCCGCATATTGGAATTGTACCCGGCAAATGAAGTTGCGTTGGGCAATCTTGCCTACGTACACAATGAATGTCTAAGTATTATAGAAACGAATAAGAAAAAAACAAGCACGCTTATCCCGCAAACAGGAAATATCCTCGTTTCCGCTATTGTTTCAACATACAACTCTGAAGAATTCATTCGCGGGTGCATCGACGACCTTATGAATCAAACGCTGTATCAGAAAGGTCAGCTTGAAATTATTGTTATCAACAGTGGTTCAACGCAGAACGAAGATGGAATAATCTACGAATATGTAAACAAATATTCGAATATCGTCTATCAAAAAACAGAACGAGAAACGCTCTATGCTGCCTGGAACAAGGCAATCCGCATTGCATCCGGGAAGTATTTGACGAACGCAAATACAGATGACAGACACAAAAATAGTTCGTTCGAAATACTTGCGGGTATTCTTGACGAAAAAAATGTTGGCCTCGCTTACTGCGATGTTTATGTAACAAATAGAAAAAATGAAACATTCCACAATAATACTGCCAATAAAATATGGGTGATGCCGGAGTACTCGCTGCGTCAGACGCTGGTTCATTGTCCTTATGGTTCACAAGTCATGTGGAAGCGATCCCTCCACGAAGAGATAGGATATTTTGAAGAGTCGTATAAAACAGCTGGTGACTATGAGTTTTTCCTGCGGGCTTCGATGAAAGCCCAGGCAATTCATGTCAATCAGGTTCTTGGGTTATATTATGAATCTCCGCAAAACCTTTCGTATTCTAATCCCGGCAATGTGGTTAAAGAAGTACATACGTTTCTGGATAAATATAGAGCAGAAATAAATATAGCTGACGTGTACCCATTTCTGGCCAATGGAAAGGAGAATCTTGCAGTACTAGCGGCAAAAATGGATTATGCATTTTGTATCAGTGTATTTTCAGTCTATCCGAACTTTGATCTTGCAATAGATATTCTTCGGGATGCATCAAAGAAAAACAATGCAAAACATGATGAAATCATGATTGACATTGCCCTCCTGTTACATTATTCAAATAGGTCTGCTCAGGCATTGGACATATTGAAAGAATTGCTACATAAAAACTCTGTAGCTGCGTATAATCATGATTGTATTGTGACGCATAAAAACGAATTCAAATTGTGCACAATATTATGGCCGGAATTGGAGAAGATGGGTAAAATCATCAATATTCAAAACAAATATTTACAAGTTCATTCTCAATCTGAAAAAGCAGGGCTTTCCGGCATCACTCAAACAACGTCGTCAACTACGCGTTCAAAAAATTATATAACAAAACTGAATCATGAAATAGTTTGGGCGTCACCAATCTTTAATCCCAGCGGGTATGCAAGCGGGGCGATCAGTTTTATTTGCGGCCTCGATAAAATAATAGATCTTACAATTCGTCATAATTCACCCTTGTTTTCTAACACGTTTATCGACAATATCCCTATCTCATGGAAAGAAGTTCTGTTCCGACGGCATAAAATCCCGCCGCAAGACTGGAATACCCCGCTACCATTAAATAAAAACGATGTGTTCATTCAACACCTGCCTGCACATGCATTTATCAAGGTGCCTGCCGTATTTCGTAATATCGGCCGAACGATGTTCGAGACAGATAGAATTCCGGCAGACTGGGTTCAAAAATGCAATGAGATGGACGAAATATGGGTGCCAAGCAGGTTTAATAAACAAACATTTATTCAATCAGGTGTTAACGAGGATAAGATCGTTATCATTCCCGAGTGTATTGATACCGATATCTTCAACCCCGATGGTATCATCCCATTTGAACTTCCTAACAAGGCGGGTTACAATTTTCTGTCAATATTTGAATGGACAAACCGAAAGGGATGGGATGTACTTCTGAAGGCATATTTTGAATCATTCTCCAGTTCCGATGATGTATGTCTCTTTCTCCGGACGTATTTGCTTGGGAGCTATGATCGCGATACAAAAGTGATGATCGAAGAAAAAATAGACGCATTAATCCTCCGGAATGGATATAAAAAATCTAGATTGCCCAGGTATGAACTGATCACAAACCAATTGCCGTTCAATGATATGCTTAGGCTTTACAAGTCAGCCGATGCATTTGTCCTACCTTCAAGGGGAGAAGGATGGGGAAGGCCACATATGGAAGCGATGGCATTCGGTCTTCCTGTTATTGGAACTAATTGGAGCGGCAATACTGAATTTATGAATACAGATAATTCGTATCTCATTGATGTGGAAGCTATGGTGCCGATAAAAGAAAATGAGATCCCGATATATTTTGGACACAAATGGGCCGAACCATCATGTTCCCATTTAAAACAACTTTTGCGTCATGTTTATTCTCATCAGGATGAAGCAAAAATAAAGGGTGGTATTGCAAAAAAACACATTGCAGACAAATATAACAGTGCTACTGTTGCCGGGATCATTGTCGAACGGCTGCAGCAGTTTCAAGATGGTGTCACTGCCGCAAAAAGTGTCTCAAAAAGGATCGAGGACATTAATCCATCAGGTCCCAAAATTGTTTGGGAAGGATCACAATTCATTAAGCATTCGTTGGCGCTGATTAATAGGGAAATGTGCCTCCGTTTGGCGAAGGACAATGCAAATCTATCATTGCTTCCTTTTGGCGTTGACACATATACGCCAGCTAAAAATGAACCGGAAGCCGTTCTTCAGAAATATATAAGAAAGAATGCAGGAGAAGCAGATATTCACGTCCGACTTCAATGGCCGCCGAATTTGAATCCGCCCTCATCGGGGCGTTGGGTAATCAACCAGCCGTGGGAATTCGGATTCCTTCCGAAAGAATGGGTGAAAGTGTTTTCTCGCCATGTTGACGAAATGTGGGTCATCAGTTCTTACGTGCGTGATGTTTATATCCAAAGTGGTATTCCTGCCGCAAGAGTGTTTGTTGTACCATGCGGAATCAATCCAAATATTTTTAATCTCTCTGTAAAACCGCACAAGCTGAAAACAAAAAAGAAATTCAAATTTTTGTTTGTTGGTGGAACGATTATGCGTAAGGGGATTGACATTCTGCTGGATGCATATACTCAATCGTATACGGCTTCGGATAATGTCTGTCTGGTTATTAAAGATATGGGGGGCGATTCATTCTATAAGGGTATGAATCTGAGAGAAAAAATTGCCGCCATTTCCCGGCAAAAAAATGCTCCCGCAATAGAATACATTGATACAATGTTAAGCGACAAACAGGTTGCGGGACTCTACAAAGCATGCGACGTTCTTGTCCATCCATACCGGGGCGAGGGGTTTGGATTGCCAATACTGGAAGCGATGGCTTGCGGTACCCCGGCAATCGTGACGAACGGAGGAGCGTGTTTAGATTTTTGTTCCGAAAAAAACAGCATGCTTATTGATGCGAAAAAACTTATTTATGCGGACAAACGGATTGGTGAGTATGAAATGGATGGTTATCCATGGTTACTGGAGCCGTCTGTTGACCATCTAAAAGAACTGATGGTATATGCTTTTCAGCATCAAAAAGAGATGCGTGAACTTGGTGAACTGGCGCATCGTGATGCGCATGAACATTGGACCTGGGATAAAGCCTATATCGTAATGAAGGAACGAATATCAGCTTTAAGTAAAATGCCAATACGCAGATTTGAACCGGTGAAGCCGCTTGTAAAAGATAAAGGAACGGTCTCTCTAATTAAGGAATCTGCTAGAAAAGCAGGTATCGATCCATTACTTGAAATGGCAGAACGGTTTATTGGTGAAGAAAAGATCGATGATGCAGTAACTCTCCTCAATGAGATGCTCGCAAAAAATCCTAATAATATTGATGCTCTTAACGACCTGGGTGTTGCTGCAATAATGACGAAAAACTATCATGCCGCCGCTGCACATATCCGAAAAGTTATTACGCTTGATCCGACAAATGAAACAGCGCAAGGAAATTTTCAACATCTCGAACAAATAATGTGTAGCGCAAAAGATGACGGAAAAATTCAAGAATCTGAAGTTTTGATCAACGCTGGTGAAACAGCGAAGGCACGTGTGATGCTTAATGAATTACTCATCTCAAATCCGGTTCACATCGATGCATTAAACGACCTTTCTGTTGTGGAAATTATGGAGAAAAACTGGCAGGAAGCAGCTATTTTGATCAACAAAGTAGTTACACTTGATCCATTAAATGAATCTGCCAAGCAGAATTTACAATACTTGGATCAGGTTGTGTCGGGTATAGGAGTGTAAGAGAAAATATGGCATCTATTACACTTTCAATGATCGTCAAAAACGAAGAAAAATATCTGGAAGGATGCTTGGAATCGGTACGGCCGTATGTTGATGAAATAGTTATTGTCGACACCGGATCGACGGACTCTACGGTGGAGATTGCAAAAAAATATGATGCAAAAATATTTTCTTTTACGTGGACGGGGAATTTTTCTTCCGCACGGAATGAATCATTGAAGCATTCTACAAGCGACTGGATCCTTTATTTGGATGCAGATGAGCGTATTATCGACGGCGCCGCGTTGAAAAAATATGTGAGCAATAAACAGATATGGGCATATACATTGCTCGTACGCGGCAAGGTACATATGCCGTCAGGTACAGTTGACCAGGAAATGGCGTATCCCCGTTTGTTTCGCCGGCATCACAAAATTCGATTTGAAGGGCATGTTCATGAACAGATAACCCCATCAATCGTTCGTTTAGGAAAAAAAATTGAATGCTCAGACGTGGTTATTGATCATTTGGGATATGGCGTCAGTGCCGAAATAAATACCGATAAAGCAAAACGAAACATTACTCTTCTTAAATTACAGCTGGAAGAACAACCGAATAATGAATATGTAAAATATCAGTTGGGGAATAGTTATGTCGTCATTAAA
>CAJBTU010000335.1 GCA_903958625.1 uncultured Ignavibacteriota bacterium
ATAGTCTGATCTGCTGTTCTTTGCCAAGAAAATAATTTGGCGCGTTCATACCCTTTCACGATCATTCCTTGCCCCGCATCTTTTTCATTTATGACGTTTTGCAAGACAGTTACAAGACTGTCGATATTTTCCGGATCAAAATACACAGCGGCTTCACCGCCGACTTCCGGCAGCGAACTTCGATTGCTTAAAACGGCAGGAGCGCCGCACGTGAATGCTTCAAGCACAGGGATACCAAATCCTTCATATAATGAAGGATAAACAAACGCTTTAGATTTGTTATAAAACAATGCAAGTAATCCGTCGCTAACGTTGACCTGCACAATTTTCTTTGACAGCCCTAAATTTTCTATTTGTCTTAATTCGGACGCCGAGAACATGCCGCCGCCCGCACAAATAATAGAAAGGTTCTTTGAATCTATGAATATTTTATGAACGGCACGTAAAAAGAATAAAAAATTTTTATAAGTATTTCTGGCCCCAACATAAAGAATGAAATCCTTGGGAAGTGAATCCGGGTATTTTACAGAAACATCCATGCGGATATCCGTTGCCAAAGGGATTACGTCAATATTGGAATCGGGTACACCAAGCAGCCTTACAACATCGTTTTTTGTGTGCTCAGATATTGCGATTACCCGCGCCGCTTTTAGAGCCAAAGCTCGTTTGTTTTTTACCGTAAAATCCAGAGGGTGGAACAATCCCGGATACATCTCATGCGCCATATCATATATGGTCAGCACAAACGGTATATCGCCGATGGATTCTAAAAAATACTGATGGTAGTATGTCGGATGGAATATGTCGGGCGGATGTATTTTTTTGTATTCGGTCTTGTAATAGAATTGATTCAACAACCGGATGATTTCATTGCGTCCCTTAAATCGGTGCGAACGGAAAAATGGTCTTGGTGAGAGATTGTTGATGCTGCGCAAATATTCATTGTTAGAATATTTGATAATTACATTGGAATGGACATCTTTTCTTGCAGACAATTCCTTCATGAGTTGAGAGTAATACCGCGATATTCCGCCGAACTCCTGAAAGGAAAATACTTGATGGTCAAACAGTACATTCATATCGATTGGTTTTAGTGGGTATTCTTTCTTTGTTCTTGCGAGTGCATCGAATCGAATTTCGTTTTGCTTCCCATAGCCAGTTTTATCAATGACGGTACTCCAAGCAGCGCTGTTTTGAGCAGGAGCTTAAACAAAATATTTCCGATGCTCTTCTTCGTGAACAGATGAAAGCTTTTCCCATTGGTATAGAGGTTCATCTTGTATTTTTTGGCAATAAATTCCAGCGACTCGATGGAAAACAATGCTATATGCTGCCCGTGTGAAAAATAATAATATCCCCATTCGTTCGGCAATGGTGCCGCATTAACGAATATCTCGGTCGAGAATAACACGGAATCGGAAAAGGCTAACATTTTTTCCAGTTCTTTCAGAGGATCCTGAAAATGCTCGAAACACTCAAAAGAAGTTACAAGTTCATAGCGCTCAGTTATTCCCTTGCTATGTTCATAACCTCGGGCAAAAAGGTTTTGGGTAAATGGATCGTCCCAATAAAAATCGAAACCATAATCCCGCATCAACCGCGTAAATAAGCCATAACCCCCGCCGTAATCTATGTATTTCCCTCCCCGGTCAAACAAAAAATAAAGAAGCATGGAGGTCCGTTTTAAGAAAAGAAGGTTCCGTTCCACAAGACCAGTATCTTCGATATTGATGGAATTTTGATATGCCTCCTGCAGCCAATAAGGCTCTTCGGTCTGAATGAACTTGCATTGACGGCATTGGAAATAGTCTACATCATACTTCTGCAAGACTTTTCCGCTAAATATCTTTTCCGATATTCCCCCGCATATTTTACAGATCACCAGTCGGTCCCTTTTATTGAAACAGATTCAATTATGCATGACGGCGAAGTAATCGCCATAATTTACTTATTTTATTGGGGCTCAAATATTTTTTGAACGTATATGCATCTGCTTGTCTATCCGGCACAACCGCAGAAGGATGAACAATACTGTTCAACGATTCTGCAGACCGGTTCGCCAGTGGATCTGATTTGTTGAACGTATGCGTTGCACCTTCTTCGAAACCGATATTCGATACCAAATTAATGTTTGGAATAATCGATAATCCCTGATTGATGCTTACGGCATATACCCACTGAATATCCCACGTATCTTTCCTCTTCGAGTGAACCAGATCGAAATTCTTCAACCAATATTTTCTGATGCGTTCATCGGTGAATAATCTCTCAAATTCGCTGTTCTTTAACAACGCCGGAAACGAAGATATCGACACATCGTAATTCTTCCACGCCCTTCGCCATGTAGCCCAACCCCAGATATGCGGAATAGATGAAAAATAATAACTACCCGTTCCGCGTATTTTCCCATCTTGAAAGTTTGTGCCGCCAATATGCATCACTCGATCATTATGCCGGTAATGCTCGAGCATACCACTGCAAAACTGGAAGAAGGTCCGATCGGGCAAGCAATCATCTTCCAGAATAATTCCCTCTTCAACTTGGTCGAAAAACCAATCGATTCCCGAACTGACTCCAACTTTACATCCTAAATTGACATCGCTGTAATGTGTCTTTACTTCGCATACCCAGTCTACCTTTTCAATTATTTTCCTGGCGGCATTGCACCGTTCGATTTCATTCTCCTTCTGAATTCTTGGGCCGTCGGCAGAGACAAAAAGATAACGCGGTTGTAACTCACGGATGCGCTGGAACACAAGATCTGTTGTTTCCGGACGATTGAAGATTAGGAAGAGAATGGGTATTGAGAATTCTTTATCGCTCATCAGTGTGTTTTTGTATCCGGTTCATGCCGCATTTGTTGTCTGAAAAAATCGAATTCTTCAACCTGTAAAGTAACAATTTTTGCAAGAAGCGTAATCGCCGTTGATATGGGAATGAGTCTATAACGAAATGAACTTAGCCGAACGTCCGATTCTTGGTACACTATATCTTGAGCAATATTTGACCACCGATCGCTTGGCATTAAATCTACAGTCATACCCGAATGGGCGGATGGTAAAAGCATATTTGAGCCATGAACGCCAATGATTACCTTAGATTCTGAATACACCTGGCACATTGTTCTTTCCATATCAGCGGATATTTCTTTTACTCGAAGATCCTCTATCCACGATGGAAATACCGTTTGCGTTCCAAGCCCAACAACGGTATATCGGGCATGAGGTAATTTCGTTCTTAATTTTTTAAACAATTTTTGAATTTTCTTGTTCTGCAATATCAGTAATGGACCAAGTAATCCTAGCCGTTTCAATGCTTCGATTACATAAATGTTATCTATCCACGGACGGTCGTTACGCCACACAAATGAAATGCGATAATCTTTTTGCCTGTGATCGTGGGTTTGTATGCGCGAAAATCGGGAGATATCCGATACCTCGGGATG
>CAJBTU010000336.1 GCA_903958625.1 uncultured Ignavibacteriota bacterium
ATATCCTGCGTACCGAAAAAAAATAGTATCAAGCACACCTGTCTTTTCTTCTTCAACGTCCGGTTTGAATAGAATAACGCGTGAGTTGTCAAAAATACTCTCACTGCAGGTGAAGGGCACAGCAGAACTTCAGGGTGATATATTTCACTCATTCTATTATCCTTTCAATAAGAATATCAGTTCCAATCCCAGGATAAAAAAAAGTATCACGTTGTTGGACATCATTCCTTTACGGTTTCAGGGATATGACAAATCGTTGATCGAAATGACGAAGCAAGTGGTGGAAAGTATCGTTCCCAATTATGCAGTATCAATTTCCGAATTCTCCAGACAGGATCTGCTGGACTATGATAAACGGATAAATCCGGAACGGGTATTTGTTGCACCGTTGGCAGCTTCGGAGAAATTGTTTTTCCAAAATACGGACAGGGAGGATTGGACCAGAGTTCGGCAAAAATACGGTTTACCGGAAAAATATTTCTTATCTGTCTCTTCAACGGATATACGCAAGAATCTGCCTCATGTCATTACCTGTTTTAACCGGTTTGTGCTGCAGGAAAAACCGAAAGACTTGTATCTCGTGCTGACAGGGAATTCGTTATATAGTCATTCGATCTTGGATACGTTGAATATCGAACGATCGGTGAGGGAGAAGATCATTATCACCAAGACATATATCGAAAATAATGATCTGTCGGTTGTCTATAGCAATGCGTTGAGTTTCTTTTTTATGTCATTGTATGAAGGATTTGGATTGCCGGTGTTAGAAGCGATGCAATGCGGCGTGCCGGTGGTAACATCAAATGTCAGTTCAATGCCGGAAGTTGCTGGCAATGCTGCTATATTAATCAACCCAAAAGATGAAAATGCTTTAAGCTCAACAATGACGGCCATCTGTAATGACGGATCGCTAAGGACAAAATATTCGTCTTTGGGATTGACCAGAGCAAAAGAGTTCTCATGGGAAAGATGCGCTCAGGAGTATGTTGAAATATTCAAAAAAATAGCATCAAATGGATAGTATTGCTAGTCAATGAATAGAGATTAGTTCTTTTGCGAAGTGATGTAAGAATAGTATAGAATAAATATTTATGACGGATTGTAAACTTTCAATATGTATCGCCACATACAACCGCGCACGATATATTGGTGAAACGCTGGACAGTATTATCCCCCAGTTAACGGATGAAATTGAATTGCTGGTGGTTGATGGAGCATCGACGGATGATACCGAATCAGTGATGAATGCGTACTCAGCGAAATGTAAAAATCTTCGCTTCGTCAGACTGCCGGTAAAAGGGGGAGTTGATCAAGATTATAATAAAGCTGTTGAACTAGCCCGCGGTAAAATGTGCTGGCTCTTTACGGACGACGATCTGCTTAAACCGGGAGCTGTTGCAAACGTAATTAAAGGTATCGACGAAGGACATGCGTTGATCGTTATCAATGCAGAAATATGCACTGTCGATCTTTCAAAAACCTTGCAATCCCGTCGGCTGATGATGGAGAAAAATACAACGTATACCGGGAATGATTTGGATCTATTCTTTACCGATGCCAGTGTCTATTTAACATTTATCGGTGCAGTGATAATACGTCGCAGTCTTTGGCTTGAGCGGGAACGGGAAAAATATTACGGTACGGAATTTATTCATGTCGGCGTTATTTTCCAGCAGCCTCTTCCCGGGACAGCTCTTATTATTGCAGAACCCTTCATACGTATTCGTTATAGCAATGCTCAATGGGAATCCCGCCGTTTTAATATCTGGATGTTCAAATGGCCGAATCTTCTGTGGTCGTTCGATAAAATATCTGCTGAAGCAAAACAAAAAGTAACACCTCGTGAGCCTTGGAGAAATCTTCGGTCGCTTATTGTCCAACGAAGTGACGGCGAATACAATGTTAGCATGTACCATCAATATTTGTCGGATAAACCGTCCGAGTTGCTGTGGAAAATGTGCGCTTATTGCATAAGCGTTTTCCCCAGGGAAGTCATCACCGGTTTGCGGCGTATCTATGCTATGTTCAAAAAGGATCACACATCTTTTTCGTTGTTCTAAAATGATAATCGTTTTGTAAAAAATAAAATAAGATAGAACTTTCTATGCCGCGTGTTAGTATTGTCATTCCGAATTATAACGGTGCTGAGCATTTGGATGTCTGTTTGGATTCTATCCGAAAACAAACATTCACTGACTATGAAGTTATCGTTGTGGATAACGGATCAAGTGACCGA
Source organism: uncultured Ignavibacteriota bacterium (assembly GCA_903958625.1). Classification (GTDB taxonomy): domain Bacteria; phylum Bacteroidota; class Ignavibacteria; order UBA10030; family UBA8401; genus UBA8401. Next base: position 2,237 of record CAJBTU010000336.1, read on the forward strand.
TCCATTGAACTCTTGAAATCACGGGATCAACAGATCATTATCCTTCAGTTCATGGAGAACAAAGGTTTTGCCGCAGCAGTGAACAGTGGGATTCAACATTCAAGCAGTGCATTGATTGCGCTTTTGAATAATGATATAGAATTGGACCCGCATTGGCTGATGAAACTTGTAGATGTGCTTGAATCCGATATTGCTCTTGGTTCTGTTGCTTGCAAGATGCTCAATTATCACGATAGAACATCGGTTGATGCTGCCGGCGATGTTTTGACGAAAGCAGGAAATATTGTAGGCCGTGGATATGGTGAAAAAGATACAGGTCAATACGATAATGTTGAAAATGTATTTGGTGCTTGTGCCGGTGCCGGCTTATATCGTCGCGAGATTTTTGAAAAGGTGGGAATGCTTGACGAGGATTATTTTGCCTGGTTTGAGGACGCGGATCATCATTTCCGCTCACAACTGATTGGGTACCGGTGTTTGTACGTACCGTCGGCACGGTGTTACCATAAGCGGGGCGCAACCGCAAAAAAAATGTCGGATCTCTCAATCCGTCTTCATGCCCGAAACCATTTGTATTATCTGATTATCAACATTCCTGCACAAATATTCTGGACAAATATACTCTTTATAGTTGCCAGCCGTTTAAGGAATTGGGCAAACATTGTCCTGAACGGTGACGGAAATGCTCTCATGTGGGCATTTGGTACAATTATCCGTGAACTGCCAAAACTCAT
>CAJBTU010000337.1 GCA_903958625.1 uncultured Ignavibacteriota bacterium
CATAAAGTTCATTGTTCAGCCTGCACAGGGCACGGATCTGGATGTCGTATTTATTCGACTGGCAATGTACTATTCAAGTATTGCCGTCGCTTCAATTTCGATCAGGTAATTTGTATCAATCAGTTTTGCGATCTCAATCATGGAGGTGCATGGCTTGATCGTGCCGAAAAATTCCCTGTGTGCTTTTCCGTATTCTTCCCAGCGTCTGATGTCGGTAACGAACATGCGCGTTCGGACAACATCATTCATCGATGCACCGGCCTGTTTCAGAACCTGTTCGATCTTTTGCAGAACGAATTTCGTCTGTTCATAAGCGTTTCCCTTGCCGACAACATTCCCGGTGCCGTCAACGGCAACGGTTCCGGTTACTTCGATGGTATTTCCGACGCGCACTGCCCTGGAATATCCGACGAGTTCTTCCCATTTCGCACCGGAGGAGATATTGATCCGTTTGCTCATGCCAATCCCATTTTCATTAATAATTGTTTCGGATCAGCATCCACAACGATCTGACTTTTAACATGGGCCGGTATGAATTCCTCCGCAACAGCATGGTCGATGAATGCAAGCATCTTATCGTAGAAACTGTTCACATTCAATACGCCAACCAGTTTTTCGTTCACTCCAAGATGCGTGAACGCAAGCACTTCGAACATTTCATCCATCGTTCCCACGCCGCCGGGAAGCGTAATGAAGGCATCGGCAAGTTCGATCATTTTGGTCTTCCGTTCGCTCATGGATTCAACAACGTGCAGCGTTGAGATATTGTTGTGCGCAAGTTCCCTGTCGGCGATGATCGTCGGGATCACACCGATCACGTTGCCGCCGTGATGCATCATGGTATCGGCGATGATTCCCATAATGCCGTTCGTTGCTCCGCCGTAGATCATGGCAATATCATTTTTGACGAATAATTCGCCCAGTGAACGTGCATTTTCGGCGTATTCTTTTCTGATTCCGCTTTTCGATCCGCAAAATATACAGACTGATTTCATTTGTTCCTTTTCAAAGTTTCATCAATATACGACTTAATTTGCATACAGAAAATTTTCATCGTGTTGCGCCGATAACTTTCTTTTGATAATCACCCCGTTTTTTGTATTTTTTGTATGAATTGTCGCTTTTAAACCGGATCAACTTGAGTGTGCCGTTATGTCTCTTACCGAAAAATCAGATTTTATCCGCGAAATAGTTACGGAAGATCTTGCCTCGAACAAATATCAGGGAAGGGTGCATACCCGTTTCCCTCCCGAACCGAACGGGTATCTTCATATCGGCCACGCAAAATCAATCTGTCTGAACCACGGCATCGCGCGGGATTTCAAGGGGAAATTCAATCTCCGATTCGACGATACGAATCCGGCAAAAGAAGAGCAGGAATATGTCGACTCTATAATAGAAGATGTGAAATGGCTCGGCGGCGATTTTGAGGACCGTCTTTTCTATGCGTCGGACTATTTTGAAAAGATGTATGAATATGCCGTTCTTCTGATTAAAAAAGGAAAGGCATACGTTTGCGACCTGAATGCCGACGAAATGCGCCAGACGCGCGGAACATTAACGGAGTCCGGCAAAGAAAGTCCGTACCGGAACAGAAGTGCGGAAGAGAATCTTGATCTGTTTGAACGGATGAGAAAAGGGGAATTCCCGAACGGTGCGAAGACATTGCGTGCAAAGATCAACATGGCGTCGCCGAACATTAACCTGCGCGATCCCGTGATGTACCGTATCGTTCACGAGGACCATCACCGCCAGGGGAACAAATGGTGCGTGTATCCCACATACGACTGGGCGCACGGCATCGAGGATTCGCTGGAAATGATCACTCACTCCATCTGCACGCTGGAGTTTGAAAATCATCGTCCGCTGTATGACTGGTATCTGGAAGAATTGGGTGTCTATCATCCGCAGCAGATAGAATTTGCCCGGCTCAATCTGACCTACACGGTCTTGAGCAAACGAAAACTGCTGAAACTTGTTGCGGAAAAACATGTTTCCGGCTGGGACGATCCGCGGATGCCGACCATCGCAGGGTACCGCAGAAGAGGATACACGTCGGATTCCATTATCAATTTCTGCGATACAATCGGTGTGGCAAAGCGGGACAGCACAATCGATGTTGCACAGTTGGAATTTTCCATTCGCGAAGATCTGAACAAGCATGCACGCCGTACCATGGCGGTGCTCAATCCACTTAAAATTGTTCTTACAAATTATCCCGACGGGCAGACCGAAGAGTGTGAAGCGGTGAACAATCCCGAAGATGCAACAGCCGGTACTCGGACGATCCCTTTCTGCAAAGAACTGTTTATCGATCAGGATGATTTCCGCGAAGTTCCTCCGCCGAAATATTTCCGCCTGTCACCCGGCACGGAAGTGCGCCTGAAGTACGGATATATAATAAAATGCGAGAAGGTCGTAAAGGATGCAGAGGGAAATATTGTTGAAGTGCACTGTTCTTACGATCCCGATACAAAAAGCGGCATGGCCGGCGCGAATAGAAAAGTGAAATCAACCATACACTGGGTTTCGGCGCGGCACGCCGGTGATGTTGAGGTTCGCCTGTACGACCGCCTGTTTGTGAAAGAGAATCCGGACGATGCGGAAGAAGGAAAAGATTTTCTTTCGAATATGAATCCGAATTCGCTGCAGATTTTGAAACAGTGCAAAGTAGAGCCGGTGCTTGCTAATGCAAAAGCAGGGGAGCGTTTTCAATTTGAACGGACCGGGTATTTTTGTGTCGATTCAATCGAAAGCAAAGAAGGGGCACCGGTGTTCAATAGGATAGTGACGCTGAGAGATGCCTGGGCAAAGATCGAACAGAAGCAGAAATAACGGTGACTAATCTACCTTGCCGATGCGGTATTTTGATATATTTTTTGCGGGCGACGTATTTTAACGAAATATTCTGCTATCAGTTGCAGGGTGGACTGTTACTCGTCCATCGTCGGAAAATGGTTTTTTGCCTATAGTATGATCTTTTCGATGATATGTGATATACTGCGGTTCTGTCCACCGGCGATATTTTTTTCGGATTTGTGACATTGTGTAAACATCTCACTCTCTGACTCCATTTATTCAATTCTAAATTTCTTCAGTTGAAAATAGACGGTTTATTTTTTTTCTTACCGACATAGCTCTCTTCATTTCTTCATTTCCTCATTTGCCGCCAATACCTTGCAGGCGAAGACGCATTAGCGTTACTTTCGCCCCTATAGTGTTTACAAGCATTCCCCACCACATGATTGTCAACGATGGTTTACAGAGATGTGAATCAATTATTACATCATTAATAAATCACCTCAAATTATACCAATAAGACTGTTATTCTTTGGCTCAATTTTTGTAGAACTATCAGAGAGTTTGGAGATTACACGTTCAAACAGACAGAAATCAATAAAACTAATTCAAGCATTTTTTTCAGCTAAGTTAATTATGCCGTTATCTCACGTTATACCACTCCGCTGATTGATTGCGCTATTTTAATTATTCAAGCCCACCTGAAAAATACTTTCATTATGGCAAGGTATTTATTGGCACTATCCTGATGGTTGTTCTTGGCACGATTACCAGTAAATCCTAATATCGTTTCGATGAAATATATTCTTCGCTTTACAATACATTTATTTATTCTATTTGTTCCCGTCATTCTGCTGGGACAAGGAACGTATTATAACTCCATTAACTCTGCATCATCGTCATTTATCACGGATCTAGAGAGTAGAATTCGCACTCCCTATACACGGATAACGTATGACAATTATAAAACGACGATAGTACCGAATTTTGAATCGCGCGATACGACATCCTCCCGGAAGGTGATCACCTGCATCTATTCCGGGCTCAATTATGTCTACACTCCGCCTTTTGCTTGGATTGGTTCGGTGGGTGTGAATTCCGATTCAGGATTCAGCAGGGAACATACGTGGTGTCAAAGCTGGATGCCGACGGTAAGCGCATCCGGATTTACAAATTTACCCGAATATTCAGATCAGCATCATCTTTTTCCGGTCAATCAAAATAAGGTCAACGGAGTCCGAAGCAATCATCCGTTGGGAAACGTTGTGACACTAACATCATCTTACCTTAATGGAAAATTAGGGACCGATGTTAACGGCAAAACTATCTATGAACCGCGAGCGGAGCACAAAGGGGATGCTGCGCGTGCATTGCTCTATATGTGTGTGCGGTACGACGGCGTTGGAGGTTATACGTGGAATTTTAATAACTTAAATACCGTTACTCTTCCGGGTCAATCATCGCCGGAAGCTCCTGAAGATCTTGCGGCATTGATCGCATGGCACAAACAAGATCCGCCGGATAAATGGGAAGTGGACAGGAACACTTATATTGAAACGATTCAAAAAAACCGGAATCCGTTTGTCGATCATCCCGAATATGTGAATTACATTGATTTCAATAATCTTTCAAAGCTCTCTCCGGTATATTCAACAGAACCAACGAACCAGCCGACGGCGGCATCGGTTTCAACGATCACAAATTCATCGTTCGCTGTTTCATGGACGGAAGCTGCCGCCGGGACCCAATCACCATCCGGATATCTGATCGAGATCTATAATACCAATACATATTTTATTCCTATTGACGGCTCATCCTATGCGGACGATACAAATCTTTCCGACGGGAAAGGAATTAAAAATTGTGCGTCCGGAACAACTTCGACTACGTTTACCGGTTTGACTGCCGGAACAACATATTATGTGCGATTGTATTCGTATAATGGGGTAACCACTGCCGTCAATTATAAAATTGACGGAACGATCGCATCGGTAACCGGAACAACTTCCGGAGGGGTCTCTACAACCGAACCGTCAAATTATCCTACGAATTTTGCACAGGGGACAATAACAACATCGTCCATTCAATTGAATTGGACTAAATCCGATGCCGGTGCACGAGCGCCGACGGGATATTTAATGATCGCATCATCGTCTCCAAGTATCACAGCACCTTCCGATGGAACGGTGTATGCAGACGACACCAATCTTTCCGATAATAGCGCTAATGTAAATCTCGATTCAAGTGTTTCAACATATACATTCTCCGTACTTCCGGCAGCGGCAACGTATTATTTTAAGATATTCCCCTATACCGGAAACGGTACGGAACGAAACTACAAAACTGATGGATCGACACCTACCGTTATAGCTTCTTCGTTTGCCAATGAACCGACAAACTATCCAACCAATTTTTATCAAGGGACAAATTCTTCCACTTCCATTCAACTTACGTGGACAAAATCTGTTGCAGGTTCACAGAAGCCGACCGGATATTTGATGATCGCATCATCTTCAATAAACATTACCGCCCCAACAGATGGAACGGTGTATACTGATGATGTCGATCTCTCCGACAATATTGCTATCGTGAATCTCGATTCCAGTCTTTCCTCCTATACGTTTACCGGGCTCCCTTCGGCTACAACATATTATTTCAGTTTGTTTCCATTTTACGGTGACGGAGAAACACGCAACTACAAAACAGACGGTTCTCCGCCAGTTCAATACGGGCTGACAACCGGTTCAGGGGTGGCAACTCCCTCAGTTGTCGTCAATGAATACTTAAATGGATCCACTAATTCTTCGGAATGGGTTGAGCTCCTTGTTCTTCAAAATAATCTGGATTTACGCGGTATGAAATTAAGAGACTATACATCGGCCGGAGCCGCAAATTCCGGAATTATTTTTTCAACAAATATACTCTGGTCATCAGTTCCTTATGGAACATTTATAGTTGTTTTAGGCGGAATAAATACCCAAACCGAAGATGTATCTTATTCGAGCGATAAAAAAGTAATCATTAAAGCTACGAATTCAACATATTTTAGCGGCACGTCTTTTGACATTACAGGATCCAATGACGCGCTTGAATTACTCAATTCATCTGGCGCGCATATTTATTCCCTTGGGCATGGACCATATGTAGGATTGATTGCTAATATTCCACAACCCAAAGCGAGTGTTGGGGGAGCATCAATTTCCGCAACAATTGTACGGTTCATTAATGTATCAAGCAAAGAGCATTTTTTAGATTCAACAAAAGTTCAACACAGTGATACTGTTTATGCAACGCAAGGATCTTGGAATGATACTGCAGAATCGACATTAGTAGTAACGGTCCTTCCCGTCGAACTCGTTTCATTTTCCGGCGCCATAAAAAATAATCATGTTGAACTGCACTGGACCACCGCCACCGAAACAAATAACTACGGTTTTGAAATTGAAAGAACAATTGACGACGGAAAATTGACAATGAAAAGCTGGAACAGAATTGGTTTTGTTGAAGGGACCGGTACGACAAATGCGCCTCAATCATATTCGTTTGTTGATAACGCCGCCGCCGGAAAAAATGCCTACCGTCTGAAGCAGATCGACCGGGACGGAAAATTCTGCCATTCGCAGGAGATAGAAATTATGAACGCGCAGATCCCGCAGAGATCCGTGCTGATGCAGAACTATCCCAATCCATTCAATCCGGCAACAACTATCCGCTTTGCGCTGGCCGAAACGGAACATGTTACGGTAACGGTCTATAATGCACTCGGCCAGTCGGTGAAAACCATTGTCAACGGTCAATACCAGGCCGGAACGCATGATGTCCAATTCGATGCGTCATTGCTTTCATCGGGAACCTATTTTTATAGCTTACACGCCGGAAAATTCTCCGCAACAAAGAGTTTCATGCTTCTAAAGTAAAAATAGAATAGTTCCAAACGATAAACATCTTGCCGTGCTGGCAAAAATTTTGTATTTTTGTAAACAGTTTATTGAAAAGATAAACGCACCGGTAGCTCAACTGGATAGAGCATCAGCCTACGAAGCTGAGGGTTAGGGGTTCGACTCCCTTCCGGTGCACAACGAAACGCCCCGTGAAAGCGGGGCGTTTTTGATTTGAAAACATTACCACAAAGCCGCAAGGGCAAAAATGTAATTAAAAAAAACCTATGGTTCCGGAGCCCCCCTTATGTGAAGAAGGGCGACGTCCCGCCTCGGAATTTTCACTAAGCGGGGGACTCCCTTCCGGTGCACAAGAAAATGCCCTGTATAGCAGGGCATTTCTATTTTAAAAAGGTAAAACCGTCGTTGGGTTCTGCCGCCTAAAGTATAAAAACTAAGGG
>CAJBTU010000338.1 GCA_903958625.1 uncultured Ignavibacteriota bacterium
CTCTCATCCAATACTAAAACAATACAATTTTTTCGATCGCATCCCCGATCATGATACGGTCAACAATTTTGCTGTCGGGAGTATATCCGAACACAGTATAGCGGAAGTCGAGATGCGGTGTGGGGCAATGCGTTATGAACCACTGCGACCCCTCAGTATCCTTGCCAGATGAAGCCATTCCTACCGCACCGGTTTTGTATTTTGTGTCCGGGTGAACTTCTGAACGTATCGCATAATTCGGTCCCCCGCTTCCATTCCCCAGCGGATCACCTCCCTGTATCACAAAATTGCTCACTACGCGATGAAAAGAAAGCCCGTCATAGAATTTCTTCTGTGCAAGAAGGATGAAGTTCAACACGGTGAAGGGAGCCGCTTCCTTCTCGAATGTGATCCTGATCTTCCCTTTGCTCGTGAATATCTCTGCGCCATTAAATTTTTTCAGAAGCAATACATCTTCCATTGTATAGAACGGACTTTCCCCAACTGTCGTTTCAGCGGATCGAACAGGCGCATCCACTCCGGTAATGGCGGCATAGGCTTTTTCTGCCGCAGAACGGATCACGTTATCGGACTCTGACATACCTTGTTCAACCGCAGGCATCGCAGAAGAATCCGCTAAATCAGCAAAGACGTTCTGTAATTCCACCATCGGTTCCAGATCGGCGGCGGCGTTCATTCTTTGGTATGTTGATATGAGAGCGGAGAGATAGATCTTCCGGATATCCTTACTGAACGACGTATCCTGAAATGCAACTGCAGATGAATACGATATGCCGGGATCATTCCTGCCGAACATCAGCGTAGCGATCTTCAGAAAATCTTTTTTTACCGATTCATTCGACCGTTGTGCAATTGCTTGATACGATTCTATCCCTGCGATAACGACAAGAGAAGTTTTCGTTTGCCGGATCGCCTCTTTGATCATCGGAATCGCTTTCTCAGAACGTGTCTCGCCGTAGGACCGGACTCTCTGTGCAGAAACAGACGGCCGGTCGGACATCCAGCTGCCGATCAAAGGGATTGCCCGTTCACCAAGTTTTTTTGCGATCAGCGTCCGAACTTCTTCTTTTAATGCGGTTCCGTATCCGCCGGACTGAAGCATCGCGATAAATTGCAGACTATCAATGAATTGAACTTCGTTCGTAGTCAGTGCATCATACGATGACAACGCGGTGAGTGCTATATGATCATTTTTGTCTGCAATGAGCTTGATAAGATCGTTTCTGAAATTGCTTTTGGTCCGCAACGCCCGTATGGCATTCACTCTCACGCGCCAGTCGCCGTCCTTCATCGCCGCGTCCTGTAATCGGCCGATCGAAACTTCATCATTCACCGCTCCAAGCGCTGCTGCACTCCACATACGCACCAGAGAGGAGGCGTTTGACAACTGCTGCTGCAATTTTTCCCTGTTACCGGTAATGACCGTCGTATCGTTGATACGCATCAGCGCATACGTTGCGTGAATGATGCACGCGTTATCGTTCAGTAGCATTCCCATATATTTTGATGCAGCGACATCCTTAATTTTTCTATTGGCAAACCGGATGACAGCCTGAGCAACGAACGGTTTCCACCGGCGCCGGAAATCTTCGGATTGCGATATGATCTTTTTCAGGTCATCTGCCGTTCCGCACATCCCGATTGCGTTGAAAAGCGCCGCAGCGCACTTCTCCTCCCTTTCAACGGCCAGCCGCCGGAATAAGAATGAGGTTCCTCTTGGTTTGCCGATCATTCCTATGGCGAAAGCGGCCATCGAACGGACCTTGGGAGATTCATCATTGAGCAATTGAGCAGCGTTCTCAACAGCGCTTGTGTCCTGGATATTCGCAAGTGCCAGCATCGCTAATTCGCGGTCACGTGCCTGCTCCGATTTCAGAAAAGAAAAAAGCTCCTGGGATTGTTGTAACCGTTTGTATTGAAGAAGCCGAATCTTCATTTCATTTTCCGGTTGAGCAAACATCAAAACCGGTAAAGCTAAGATAAATATTGTCGTTTTCATAGAGTCGCTGCTTCCGTTTTACAGGCGGCAATTGTCATGATTATCGTTCACACATTCATTTTGTGAAATGCTTCTTACTGTATTCATGACAAACAGAATAAAAGAAATGACAGAACTAGTCGATGACATTTGTCCGTATATAGTGCTACGGTGACAATGTCCTGGCATCACGCTGAAGTCCGAATAGTGCAATTGCATTTGCGGTGGTAGTTCTTGCGACTTCATCGATAGGAACATTCAGCAGTTCGGCGATCTTTTGGGCAATGATGGGAATATACGAAGGTTCATTCCTTTTGCCTCTATGCGGAACGGGGGTCAAATACGGTGAATCTGTTTCTACCATGATGTTTTCCAATCCTATTTCTTTTACCACATCAGGCATTTCCCCTTTTTTGAATGTTACCGGTCCGGGGAATGAAACAAGAAACCTGTTCTCAAATAATACATTGGCCTGCCGTGCATCACCGGTAAAGCAATGAAACACACCCCGTTTCCCCTCTTTTTTCCATCCGGGATTATTCTGAGCGTGGCGGACAACAATATCGATCGCTTCCTGCACCGAATCGCGCGTGTGGACGATGACCGGAAGGTCCCGCCGTACCGCAAGCTCTATCTGCAGAGAAAAGATCTCTTGCTGAACCTCGCGCGGAGACCGGTCGTAAAAATAATCAATCCCAATTTCACCAATCGCAACGACCTTCGGATGGCGTGACATTTCCTCGATCAGTTTCAGCCGTTCAGGAGTATATTCTTTCAGGTCGAGCGGGTGGAAACCGACCGCAACAAAGATCCCATGGTACTTCTCGGCGAGTTCAAGCGCTTGTCGGGCCGTTTCGTGATTTGTGGCCGGGACAATAAAATACTCCACACCCGCATCGTTTGCACGTGCAAGAACATCGGCAAGATCGTTCTGATAATCTTCGTAAAAGAGATGGCAGTGCGAATCAATAAACATATTTATACCAGAGATATCGTCCGGATGTCTTTTTCCAGAATGAGAATTGTGATGCGCCGCCGAAGATCTGGATCCGGCGTATCTTCAGAAAATCGAACCAGAAATTCCGTCGTCCTTCATCAATCGCAACGGCAAAGAGGTAACCTGATCCTTTTATGGTCTGTTTTACTTTTTCATTCACAAATCCGTACGGATAGGCGAATGTTATCACCGGTGTCTTCAGTCTCTTTTCGATCAATGTTTTCGAATCGGTAATCTCCGTTTTGAATTCATTTTCCGGAATGAGGTTCATTTTCGGCCTGCTGTGCGAAGCCGAACCAATCTCCATACCGCCTGCGTGCATCTCGGCAGCATGATCGAACGTCAGTGCAGGTTTTCCATCGGCATTGAGAAAATTCGTTTGCAGGAAGAAGGCACCGGTGAATCCGTATTTCTTCAGCAGAGGAAAAGCGAATGTGAAATTATCTTCATAGGAATCGAACGTGAGAATGACCGGTTTGTCCGGCAACGGGCGTTTCAATGACCTGATCGCATCAATGTCGTAAAACGTCAACGCTGTAAAACCTTTGAGCGCCAGAAAGCGAAGTTGCGCTTCAAATTCCTGACAATGCAGCGTCCGTTCTTCGCCGCCTACATTGTTCTCCGAAATCCTCAGGTATGATAAAACCGGAATTTCATTGATCCCCTTTTTTTTAGCAACAGCTTCGGCATAGACCACATTCATCTGCGCAGCCACAGAGTTGATCTCAAAATTCTTTTCAATGAATGTTCTTCCCCATTCACCCGGGATCGCTTCCGGGTGCTCCAATGCACTAAGAATCGACCGGACCGAACGCTCCACATCAATCGGACGGCGGGCATCAAGATCTCCGAAGTTGGTGATCAGCGCTTCGCGTTCCGTTTCTGCTGAGATGATGCCGACGTAATTGGATTCGCCAATGGAGACAACAGGCGATCCACACGCTAACGCTTCCATGGCAACCCTTCCCGAGCCAACAATAAGGTCGGAGTCACGGTAAACCCGTTCCACGTCGCTGCAGAATCCTTTTGCGATGATGAATTCCGTCCCCACACGCTCATTCGTCCGTTCGATCGCCGGAATGATCTTGCTCTTCTCATTCATTCCGCCGATGATATGGAATTCAACATTCCTGTATTGTTCAAAGATCTTCGGAAAGATCTGTTCGACAATAATCAGCAGTGTGTCACCCTTAAATCCCGACAACCGTCCCACAAACGAAACGATCTTCTTCGCCCGTTTCGGCGGTGCGTGTTTTTCAAATTTCCATGCGCTCAGATCGATGCCGTTATGAACAAGGGCGAGTGAATCCAAAGGATATTTCAGGTCGCGATTAAGATGGTCATAGATGGATTTGCACACTGCTACCCGTTTTTCTCCGTAAACGGAGAACATCTTTGAAGAAAAATGAAGGTGCTGCCGTCCATGAATTGAGGAAACAAGAGGGATATTCCCGCTGCGGGTTGCGAAATAGCAGACCCAACTTGCCGCGCGGGAATGAGCGTGAACAACGTCGATCTTATGCTGTCTGATGAAATCCTTAAGGAATGAGACATTTTTCCAACGCTGAGCCACATCGCGTTTACCGATGGGGTGTAAGATTATCTGTGCTTTCGTTTTTGTGTAAAAATTATCAGAGATAATAAACACAGAATGTCCTTCGGCGATCTGCGTATCCGCAAGAGTAGCGGCAAAAGTTTCCGCACCGGTCACTTCAAACTGAGAGAGGACCTGCAAAATATTCAAACGGTCATTCCTTCCAAGATTTGTTCAAACTGCAGCTAATATTCATATTATAGAAGTGCAAAATAGGCTTTTTTGATACTGTCGCCGCGAGGTGTTCCATTCAACAGTCCTGAAATCTCTGTTCCCCGAATGAAAATTTCCTGCCGGCCATCTCGTTATATCACCTACTTCACGTCGCTGCAAAAATGGCAATACAAAATTTTATTTCCGGATATCTTTCAGGTTTAATAGAATTTTTAAGGGAAAAAAACTTATTCATAAAAAATCGACTATTTCATCTCGTTTATTGAATTTGGACAGATTTTTCTACAAAATCACGAAAAAAGTTGTATATTTCACCAGAAAAAAAAAGGATATCGCTATGAAATTTTCGACATTTTTTATTCTCTTTGCGATGTTTTCATCGTTCCTTTTCCCGCAGAACAGTTTAGAGACGCACGATCCTGCAAAGACTCTGACATCGGAAAAATGCTATGATGTAATTAAGACCGTTTGGGACGGTTTAATGAAACTTTCCGAAGAGTACCAAGCCGAAGCAACGGAAAAAAATGAATTCGAATCCACTGCCGAATACAACAGCCGCATACAGAGAAGCAAAGATAACTACGTCAACAAGATCAGAAAATTCTACAGCGATAACAAACTAAATTCCACGATGTATTCGGTCTGGCTGAAGGCTGAGTTAGTGAAATATGATGCCGATAACCAGACATATTCGATAAAATCGCCGACACAACTCCTGATACAACCGAAAAAAAATGCAATCGCCGTTACAGTCCCGCCGAACAAATATTTAACGATGACCGAAAAAAATTCTGCCGGTTACCGCAGGGCATATATACATCTCAATACCAATCCCGAGTTCACTTGGTTTGTGAACAAGCAGACCGCACAAGATGCGAAGAACAACGAACACAACATCTTCTTTAAATTAGCATTCACATTCGATATTTCATTCAACGAAACTGCGCAACAGATCGTCCTCCAGGTTGTTCCGTCGAAACTTTCACTGATGAATCAAAGTGAAAATTTCACATTCTGGAACGAGGATATTCGTTGAGAAAGGTTGTATGAACGCATTCAAACAAAGTATTCTTGATCTTATTGCCGATACTTCCAGCAATCTCCCGCCTGATGTGCGCAAAGCGATCAAAATTGCACAGCAGAAAGAAACAAACGGTTCGCGTGCAGCAATGGCATTAGAAACGATCGCTACCAATATCGATATGGCTTGCGAGAATGTCGGACCGATCTGCCAAGATACCGGTATGCCGACGTTCTTTATTCACACTCCGGTCGGCGCAAATCAGATCGAGATGAAACGCTGGATACGGGATGCAGTCGCGGAAAGCACAAAATCGGGAAAACTTCGGTCCAATTCCGTTGATTCACTCACAGGAAAGAACAGCGGCGATAATCTCGGCGCCGGTACACCGGTGATGCATTGGGAACAGTGGGAAAACAACGACGAGATCGAAGTGAAATTGCTGCTGAAAGGGGGCGGCTGCGAAAATAAGAATATCCAGTATTCGCTCCCCATGGAACTGGAACATCTTGGTAAAGCCGGACGCACTCTTGACGGTATAAGAAAATGCATACTGCACGCAGTATGGCAGGCACAGGGACACGGTTGCGCCATCGGTGCAGTAGGCGTGTGTGTCGGCGGCGACAGGACTTCCGGGTATGAACATGCCAAGATGCAGCTTTTCCGTACGATCGATGATGTAAATCCGAATGCCGAATTGGCGGCATTGGAACAATACGTGATGGAGAATGTGGACAAACTTAAGATTGGAACAATGGGCTTCGGCGGTAATTCCACATTGATCGCATGCAAAGTCGGCGCTCAGAACCGGCTGCCGGCGAGTTTTTTTGTTTCTGTCGCGTATGATTGCTGGGCATTCCGCCGGCAAGGCGTTGTGCTCGATGCAAAGAGCGGGGCGATAAAGCGCTGGCTCTATAAAGAGGACGCCCCAACAATCACGATGAGCAAGAGTAAAGAGATTCCCCTTTCCGGCAATGAGATCCACCTTGATACTCCAATAACGGAAGAAAAAATTCGGTCCCTTAAGGTCGGCGATGTTGTGCTGATCAGCGGCAAAATGTACACCGGACGCGATGCCATCCACGCTCATCTTATGACCAACGATCCTCCCGTGGATCTTCATGGTCAGGTGTTGTACCACTGCGGTCCGGTAACGATCAAGGAAAACGGTAAATGGAAGATCACTGCGGCCGGACCGACAACGAGCAGCCGTGAAGAACCGTATCAAGCGGATATCATTAAGAAATTCGGCGTTCGCGCCGTTATCGGCAAAGGCGGAATGGGAAAGAAAACGCTTGCGGCGCTGAAAGAACACGGTGCGGTATATCTGAACGCGATCGGCGGCGCAGCACAGTATTATGCAAAATGCATCACATCCGTCGACGGGGTCGATCTGGAACAGTTCGGGATGCCGGAAGCGATGTGGCACCTTTCCGTCACTAATTTCCCGGCAATAGTAACAATGGATGCCCACGGCAACAGTCTGCATGCAGAGATCGAGAATATTTCAGCAAAAGAATTATCAACGTTTGCACAACCAGTTTACTAACAACATTTTTCTGGAGAATTATGCCTAACGAAACGCTCACGATCACAGACAACCGTACCGGCAAATCGTACGAAATGCCGATTTCCTACGGCACAATACACGCAACAGACCTGCGGAAGATCAAGGTCTCCGATGATGATTTCGGAATGATGACCTATGACCCCGCATTTATGAACACGGCATCGTGCAAAAGCACAGTCACGTTCATCGACGGCGACAAAGGCATTCTGCGCTATCGCGGATATCCCATTGAACAGCTCGCCGAGAAAAGTTCATACGTTGAAGTAACGTATCTTCTTCTCTTCGGAGAACTCCCCACAAAAACGCAGCTTGATGAGTGGGAGAAAAAAATAACGATGCATACGTACATCCACGAGAATCTCAAGAAATTGATGGAAGGGTTTCGCTATGACGCACACCCGATGGGTATGTTCATCAGCACGGTTGCGGCCCTCTCTACCTTTTATCCGGAAGCGAATAATATCTACGACCCTGTTGTCAGGCAGAAACAGATCCTGCGCCTGATCGGCAAGGTGCCGACCATCGCGGCGTTCTCATACCGTCATAATAAAGGTATGCCGTATGTCTATCCGAACAACGATCACAGTTTCATCAAGAATTTTTTGAATATGATGTACAGCATCGGCACACACCGGTATGAAGTGCCTCCCATTTTTGAAAAAGCACTGAACATCCTCTTTATTCTTCATGCAGATCATGAACAGAACTGCAGCACCAGCGCGATGAGGAGTGTCGGCAGTTCACACGTTGATCCCTTCTCCGCTACAGCGGCCGCAGCGGCGGCATTGTACGGTCCTCTGCACGGCGGAGCGAACGAGGCGGTTCTACGAATGCTTGACCATATCGGCGACATCAAAAATGTGCCGGCATTTATTGAAAAAGTGAAAAAGGGCGAAGGAAAACTGATGGGATTCGGCCACCGCGTGTATAAGAATTATGATCCACGGGCAAAAGTGATAAAAAAACTTGCCGACGATGTATTCAAGGAGACCGGCGTCGATCCGAAACTGGAGATCGCGCTTGAATTGGAACGGATTGCACTGAGCGACGAGTATTTCGTGAAACGGAAACTCTATCCGAATGTTGATTTCTATTCCGGATTGATCTATAAAGCGATGGGATTCCCGATGGAATTCTTCCCTGTTCTCTTCGCCATTCCGCGCACGTCGGGATGGATCACGCATTGGCAGGAAATGGTCCTTGATGAAGAACAAAAGATCGCACGTCCGCGTCAGATCTATCTGGGATACGACACCAGAGATTACGTCGGAATCGATAAGAGGAAATAATCACATCGTAAAATCTTTTGGTATGTATTTTATTTTCTAAACTTGTTCATTATGCGCCGTAATTTTCCGGCGCATAATTTTTATTCGGAGTAACGATGAAAGCAACGATCAACAATTCACTCCTGCGGTATATCGATGTCGGATCGCAGTCGATGACACCGGTAATATTTATTCACGGATTTCCATTCAGCCACAAAATGTGGAACTTCCCTGGCGGTCAGGTGGATGCCCTTAGTGCCACCAACAGGGTGATTGCCTACGATATTCGCGGACACGGCGAAAGCGAGGTCGGATTAGGTCATTATTCCATCGAATTGTTCGTTGATGACCTGTTCGCACTGATGGATCATCTGAACATCCCCAAAGCAGTCCTCTGCGGACTTTCGATGGGAGGCTACATCGCTTTGCGCGCCGTAGAAAGAAATCCTGACCGGGTACTGGGGCTGATCCTCTGCGATACGAAAAGTGAAGCAGACGGTAACGAAGCAAAGATCAAACGCGCAAACGGCATCAAATTCATCCAGGCCAACGGGATGAAATACTATGCGCAGGACTATGTGAAGATCGTTTTCGCCCCATCATCTTTTGAGGCTCATGCTGAAGCGATCAAATCGGTTCAAAGCATCGTCGAACGCACTGCGCCGGCTTCGATCTTCGGCACACTGCTTGCCCTGGCCGCACGGACCGATACAACGTCTGCCCTTCCCAACATTACATGCCCTACGCTAATTCTTGTCGGCGAAAAAGATACGCTGACACCGGCGGCCTCTTCCGAATCGATGAAAGAAAAGATACCGGGCGCCGAGATGTTCGTCATACCCAATGCAGGACATATCAGCAATATGGAAAATCCTGCCGAGTTCAATAAACATCTCGTCTCGTTCATCACCAAGATTAAATAAAGGTATAATCCTTGTCATTGTGAAAATAGCCCACGAATACATCCGTGGGTATAACGGACTTTGTAATTCCCATGTCACCATCCATCAATACCCTTCAAAAAAAGATCTTTGCCTGCAGAACGTGTCCCCGCTTAACGGCATGGCGTGAAGAAATTGCCAGAACTAAGACAAAACGGTATATGGATAAGGAGTATTGGGGAAAGCCTGTGCCGGGATTCGGCGACCCGGATGCGCAGATTGTTTTGGTTGGATTGGCACCCGGCGCGCACGGCGCAAACCGTACGGGAAGAATGTTCACCGGCGACGAAAGCGGAA
>CAJBTU010000339.1 GCA_903958625.1 uncultured Ignavibacteriota bacterium
CCACTCCTGATGTTTCCCGTTGTTCAATTCACGGAGCAGTTCCAGCATTGCTTCCTTCCCTTCAACCTCGCCGGCATGGATATTTCCCTTAATATACACGACAAGTTTCCCGGATCTCCGGATCGTTTCCGGACGCGTATCGGTAACATTGCCATACACGATCATCGGCAGATGTTTTCCCTGCGACGAATAACCGAGCCACGCTAACTTCATCGTCTTACCGTCCATCTTCAATGCGCCAATGAAATCCATCACATCCTGATAGCGCGATGTCTCTTCGTAATTCGTCTTTTCGGGACGCGTCTGCTGCGCAGAGACTGCGCACGACATCACAAAAAGGAACAGCATGATTCGTTGAATACTTCTCATTGTTCTTCTTCCGTTCATATTGGTAAAAAGAATATACTTCCAAATACTTACTGTTGCTACGGTGTTCTATTGCGCCGAGAATGTGAATTGTTCTGCGGTGATAACGGAGAGATAATCGGATGTAGCAAGAACAACGGAATCGGTGAGTGATCCGGCATTAAATGCGATCTTTTCGTTCTCTATAATTGATGTATCCACAAACAGATCCAAGTTCAATATCGGCGCACCGAACGGCGGAACGGAACCCGGTACGAGACCGGTCAGTTCGAACAATTCTTCTTTCGCGGCAAAACGGATGCTTTTCGCGCCGAAGTGCTGTTTGATCTTTTTGGAATCGATCTTCAGCGCCGCACTCAGCACGAAGAGTTTGAATCCGTCGTCGATTTTCATCACGATCGCTTTGCCTCCAGTCTTTATCTCTTCGCCCCGCGCCAGCGCCGACTCTTCGGAAGTGAATGTGGGGTAATGATGGATCGTGCGGTATGCGATATTCCGCTCTGCAAGCAGCGTGCAAATCTGTTCAAAAACAGTCATAGGTCATCATCCGCAATTATCGGTCAATAATATTTATTCCGGTTCATTCAAAAATAGAGTTTTTCTTCGTATCTTTCTACACAATATTCACTATGCAACGGACAATGCAGCACATCATATAATCTGGAGAATTCTATGGCAAACAATCATTTTCCCGTTTTGATCATCACCGGCAGACCGGCCGCCGGAAAATCGGAAGTTATCGACTTTTTAAAGAAATGCGATCCCATCGTACGACTTGAAAAATTTCACATCGCAAACTTTGAAGAACTGGATGACTTTACCTATGTATGGGAAACATTCGAACTGGACGACCTGATGACGCAAATGGGAAAACCACGCGTATGGAGCGACGAAAAATACTGGTTCAAAGATCAATACATCTGGGACTTGTACATGAAACGTCTGGCGCTTGATTATCAGAAAAAAGTGATGAAGGATGCTGAATATCATACCAAGATGACCACGCTGGTGGAATTTGCGCGGGGCGGAGAGAACGGGATCGTGAATGCCATGTCCTTCCTTTCCGATGAGATGCTGAGCAAAGCTTCACTCGTCTATATTAAGGTTCCGTATGAGGAATCCGTGAGAAAGAACAGGCGTCGCGCACGTCCGGGTCAGGAAGATTCGATCCTGTATCATTCGCTGCCGGACGAAAAGATGGATTTCTATTACAAGGTCAACGACTGGGAGAAGATCGAAGCGGCGCATCCGACGCATATTACCATCCGCGGACACAAAGTTCCGTATGCTGTCTTCGAGAACATGCCGGAAAAAACTGATGATCCGAAAAAGATCGAAGCAGAACTGGAGAAGGCGACCGCGAAACTCTGGAGTATTACGAAATAGTTTTGTTATGTTGAACCGTTTTTATTGAACCGTTCGCCTAAAGCGAGCGGTTCAATGTTTTAAAAACTAGAATTGGTCTCAAAAATGCCAACTCATTGTCCTGCCAAGCGAAGTAGATCTGCGATCCTCTACCCTACGGGTCGTAGACGAGCCGTAGGCCGTAGGGAGGCATGATTCTCTTGAATTGTCACACTTCGACTCCGCTCAGTGTGACAATTTTTAATAAATCCAATTTTTTGAGACAACTCTTAGTGTATTTCGATCTCTTTTGCTGCCGCAAGTTCCTTAATGCGTTTCTTCTCTGCCCGCGATAAAAATGCCACGGCAATAAAAATGAACACAAGCGACATCCAGTCCTGCGTTTTCGGAAATTTTCCCTGGAACAGAAGATAAGAGATCAACGTTGCCGCGGTTCCCGCTACCAGCGATGTGAGACGATTCACAAGTCCTGCAAACGTAGCAGTCCTTCCCTTGAACATAAAAATAAAGACCGAGAAGAAAGCGACAAGTCCGAATGCAGTACCGGCGATGACCGCTCCAAACCACATCGGCCGCGGTTCCGAAAATGCGTTATGGAAGATAATGAACTGTTCATTCACCGCACCGAACCAGTCAACAGAGTGGAACAGCAGAAATGCCGCCGAGAACATCACGACGGAAGCGGCAATCTGTTCGATGGCAAAGAAACCATTGTTGTCGAGCTTGATCCCTTTTGCACGGGTATTCTTATAATAATTCATGATGTAGATCCGGATGGAATAGGCAACGATATAACTTCCAAGAATGATCATGGCCTCCGGCGAGTTGACAAAATCAAAATCGCCCGGCGCAACATACATGATGTTCACGGAGGCCGCAAACAGGGCAAAGATAACGGCGACATTCTCCTCCCAATAGACCTCCTTCTTCAGAATTCCCTGCCTGATCTGTATCGCATCAACCATCCGGCTGATGATGATTACGCTTGCGCGCATGATGACCATGGCAACCATCACGGAGATCGGAAGAAGATACATCAGTGTTGTAGTGGGAATGACAATGGCCGTACAAATACCGGAAGGGATGATGTAGACGATCTCCTGCGGGAACCGGATCTTTCCCAAGGTGATCATTCTGTTTGAGGTGAGACGATACCAGCGAAGAATGAGCGCAACCGATAGCGTAATGAAGTTTGCCCCTATCGTGCTATAGACCAGATATTCGATCTCTTCCATTCCCGGATATCCGAGCGCCGCACTGCCGGTAAAATATTTTACGGTGATGCCGGTAATAACATAAAAGAAAAAATACCCCGCACACAGCCGGATTAAACCGGCCGTGGTTCCTTCTGACGATTTCCACATAGAACACCCATTTATTGAAAAACACGCATCGCGCGTTGTTCACGCGGCGATACGCACAAAGATCACTGAATTACTTTCACCGATTTCGGCACAACATTCCACAATTTCAGCATCAAGATCGCTCCGATAAAGGAAAATCCGATCATGCTCGGTCCCCACGTGCTCCATCCGAATGTTTCAAGCATCCAACCCATTCCGGTTCCGACAGCTGCTCCGCCGATATACTGCATTCCGTCGAACAATCCCGTTGCAGAGGCTGCCGCTTTTTGACCGCCAAAATCCATGGATGCCGTTCCGGATAACATTGAGTGAACCATGCTGATGGCAAAGGAATTTGCAACGAACGCTACGATGATCCAATCGGTGCCCGGAGCCAGCCAGACAACAGCAAGACAAATAACCTGAATGGAATATCCGATGAACGCAACCGGCGGCCGGCGCGAATTAAAGACCCAGTCCGAAATTGTTCCGGCGGCAAAGGCGCCGAAAATTCCTGCCACCACAACGCTCAAAGCCCCTTTTTGAAATACGGCGGAATCCAGCGAAAGATGTTGTGCTTCCTGCATGTAGCGGGGAAACCATTGTTCAAAACCGTGACGGACGAAACCCGTGCAGAATTCGGCAACGGCAATGGTCAGCGTGACGGGATTGGTAAAGACCTTCTTCATCAGATACTTCATATCGACTTTATCGGTATCGCCGCTTGACGCATCGGCAGTATCAAAATTTTCGAATCCGGCTCCGTGCGGATGGTCCTGCACAAAAAAGAAAGTCATTATTCCCATCGAAAACATTATTGCCGCAGGAATAAAAAATACCCATTCCCAGGGAAGAACGGCAACGGCAATTCCGCCGATGATAAAGATCAATGCACGTCCGCTTTGTATCATTGAACCGAAAATAGCCGAGAATACTCCCCGCTCGCGCACATGGAACCATCCGGAATTAACTTTGATCAAAGCCAGTGCGCTGTAAGACTGGAAGTACATATTCAGCGCCCATACCGTTGCAAAATATCCGATCAGCAATCCGCCGGTCCCCAGCACGCCGATGTATGCTCCCATACCAAAGGCAATATTGAATACCACGGCCCCGAACACACCGATCAGCATCGCTTTCCTTCCGCCGATCCGGTCGGCGATCGGTCCGTTAAAAAGGGCTGAGATACCGTAGATGGTTAATGCTGCGGTGATAATCGTACCGATCTGCGTTTTATCCCATCCGTATTTATCGGAAAGGGCTTTATTCGCAAACGAAAGATTGTAACGCCCCATATACATTGCGGCGTAGGTAAAACCTAATGTGAGCCAATTTAGTGCTCGACGGCGACGAAATTGAGCGGAATGTTCAGGACGATCTGAGGAAAAGGCCATAACGAAGCTCTTAAGAAATGAATTAATGAAAATCGTTTACCGTAGGTATAGCACGGCATATAACTTTTAGGCGTGTAAAGATAGGTAAATAGAGGGTAAGAAAAAAGAAAAGAGAACCATCCGGGGTTCTCTTCATCTTCGAAATAAGCAATATTTTTGAGAGAATATCCTGAAAATATTTTTTACCGCACCGCCCCTTCATCGATCGTCACTGTTTTTGCATCTGCATCAAGCGTCGCTTGTACGCCGATCGGAAGCGTGATATGGTCGCGGATATGTCCGAACGAAAGTCCGTAGATCGCCGGTTTGCCGAGCGTACCAAGCCGTGTTCGAAAGATTTCTTCCAATGTAAGCGATCCGGTAAATCCGCCATCTTTCGGTTCACATTCGCGCATTTTCCCAACAATAATGCCGGCAACATTATTCAATGCGCCGCTTAAGAAAAGGTGCGTCAGCATCCTGTCAATGCGGTATGGTTCTTCGCGGACATCTTCCAGGAAAAGGATCTTGCCGGTGAGATCTATTTCAAATGGAGTGCCGAGCGTGGTGACAAGAAGCGACAGATTGCCGCCGACAAGTTCACCGCTTGCTTTCCCGCCGTGCAGAACAATAATCCGGTTCTCTTTCTCCACCTTCTCACCGGGAGGAAGCGGTGGTTGTTTCAATAAGCCCAAAGGAGCCGATGATGTAAGCGCACGGAAATAATAATCGGAGACATAGTCGCTGAAGGTGGAACGGATATTCGGACCATGGAATGTCACCAGTCCGGAAAATTTTCGGAACGCCAGCAGCAGCGTAGTAATATCACTGAATCCGACGAAGACCTTCGGATTTTTTCTGATCATTTCAAAGTCCAGATATGGAAGAAGCCGCATACTTCCCCATCCCCCCTGAATGGGAAGTACTCCCTGAACATCGGAACGGCGGAACATGTCGTTGATATCGGCCGCCCGCTCCTGGTCCGTTCCCGCAAGATAACCGTACGTGTTGCCGACGTTCTTTCCCATCACGACTTTGAAACCGAAGGATTCCACGATCTCCTTTGAAATGTTGATCCATTCCGGCGTATCGATTGCGGTTGCCGGCATCACAAGTCCGACCGTATCGCCCGGCTTCAACGCTTTGGGTTTGATAAGCGGCAGAGGTTTGGAACTTTGAGACTGTGTTTCGAGCAGTGAAATGAACTGCGGCGGATAGACGGCGGCAAAGGCAGATGCGGAAACGCCGGCAAGAAAATTTCTGCGTGTAAAAAAATCGCTCATATGTAACCTCATGTAAAATTGCTGCAGCGGTCCGGACGGTCCGCCGCAGAGAGAATCATTTTCCTTTAATCCACTCCTCGGCGATCTGCACGGCATTGGTTGCCGCCCCTTTCCGGATGTTGTCGGAAACGATCCACAGATTCAAACCGCTCTTCACCGTATCGTCGCGGCGTATTCGGCCGACGAAAGTCTCGTCCTTATCGTGCGCGTGGATCGGCATCGGATAGAGTTTTTCTTTCGGATTGTCCTGCAGAACAACACCGGGAGCATTGTTCAGCAGGGTGAACACGTCGCTTAATTCGAACGGCTTTTCAAATTCAAGATTGACGGATTCGCTGTGACCGCCGATGGAGGGAACGCGGACGCAGGTCGGCGAGACGACGATGGAATCATCCCCCATGATCTTTTTCGTTTCGTGCACCATCTTCAATTCCTCTTTGGTGTAGCCGCTTTCCGTAAATTCATCGATATGCGGAAGACAATTGAACGCGATCTGATACGGAAATTTCGGCGAGTCAACCTTTTCGTTTTTCCATTCCTTCATCAATTGATCGTACCCTTTTTGTCCTGCGCCGGTCACGGATTGATACGTCGAGACGACCACGCGTTTGATCGTATATTTGTCATGCAGAGGCTTCAACACCACCACCATTTGTATGGTTGAGCAATTCGGATTTGCGATGATCCTGCTGCCGGAGAATATTTCATTGCGGTTCACTTCGGGCACAACAAGCGGCACATTCGGATCCATTCTCCACGCACTGCTGTTGTCGATGACCACAATTTCATATTTCGCGCAAATCGGCGCGTACTCTTTGCTGACGGAACCGCCCGCAGAGAATAATGCAATGTGTGCTCCGCTATTTTTGATATTCTCTTCGTTCAATTCCTGAACTTTCCACTCCTTGCCGCTGAACAATACCGTGTGTCCGGCAGACCGTGCGGATGCCATGGGAATGAGATTTCCAACCGGAAATTTCCGTTCCTCCAGAACCTGAAGCATTTTTCTGCCGACCATTCCAGTAGCACCGGCAACGATAACTGTGTACAATTTCATAATTTTCTCAGATAAGTATCATTATTACAAGCCATCAGTATTCAGCAATCAGCGATCAGTCCTTATTTTTTATCCTTTGAATAAATGATGACAACATCTTTTTAATTTCTTCAACATTGCTGATCATTACTTCAATTTTCGGTGAACTTACATATCCCAAATCTTTTGACAGCACCAATAAATACTCTGTTTCACTTGCTGAACCAAAAGCAATCTGTAAAAACCGTTTGAAATCAGAATCACTTCCTCTGCCGCATCCTTCGGCAATATTTGCCGGAATAGATGATGATGCACGGCGAAGTTGGCTGGATAATCCGTATAATTCTTCTTTCGGGAACAATCTAGTGATATTATAAATTTCCAATGTTAAACTATGTGCTTTTTCCCAAACTTTTAAATCGCGAAAATCTTTCATAACAATCTCCAAAAAAACTGAAATTAAAATGAAAATTTGTGTTGCTTCAGTCTGATTGCTGACCGCTGAACCCTCTAATGTAATTCTTCGATTTTTTCTCGCTCTCTAATAACCCTCACCTTATCTCCGTTTACCAACACCTCGGCCGCTTTGGGGCGTGCATTATAGTGTGACGATAAAGAAAATCCGTACGCACCCGCCGTGAATATTGCCGCATAATCTCCCCGCTCCATGTACGGCATTGTTCTTTCCCGTGCAAAGAAATCCCCCGTTTCGCAGACTGGACCGACGATATCAACGTTTTCCTTCCCCTTCTCATTCAGCACAAGCGGCGCTACCTGATGGTGCGCCTGATACAGACTCGGGCGCATCAGATCGTTCATGCCGGCATCGACGATGACGAATTTTTTTACTCCGTTATCTTTTCGGTACAACACTTTGGTGATCAATATTCCGGTGTTGCCGACAATGGCCCGGCCCGGTTCGATCACAATTTTACAATCTGCCTGACGCAGTATGGGAAGAACGGAAGAAATAAATGCTTCATTCCCCGGCGTTGCTTCGCTCCCTGTTTCGTGTTCCAGAGGAAGAAGCGGGTGTTTGATGGCATTCTTATACGTAACGCCGTATCCACCGCCGAAATCAATGTGCTGAATGCCGATGCCAAGGGCGCGGAGTTTTCCCACAAGATCGACAACTTTCCGGGCTGTCTGCACGAAAGGATCGAGTTTCAGGATCTGGGAACCGATATGCGTATGGATGCCGTCGACCTGTAAGTTCGGAAGCGACGCGGCGTATTTGAATGTTTCAACGGCAACCTCGATGTCGATCCCGAATTTATTTGTTTTCAGTCCCGTTGAAATATACGGATGCGTCGATGCATCGATATCGGGATTGATGCGAAGTGCGATGCGCGCTTTTGTGCCGGCGCGTCCGGCAATGTCGTTGATAACGGTAAGTTCTTCCGCCGATTCAACGTTGAATGAAAAAATATCGTGCTTCAGCGCATATTCAATTTCACTGTCCTGTTTTCCTACGCCCGCAAACGTGATCTTTGAGGGATGAAATCCGGCTTTCAGTGCGAAATGGATCTCGCCCGCAGAGACCGCATCGGCGCCGGCACCTTCTTTTACAAGCAGTTTCAGCAGTTCGGGATTCGAATTCGCTTTCAGCGCATAGCACGTGGTATGATCGACACCGGCAAACGCTCCGTCAATGGAACGAAAGTTTTCGATCAACTGCTGCCGGCTATAAATATAGAGCGGCGTACCGAACTCTTCCGCAATCTCCCGAACAGGAGTCTCTTCGCAGAACAGTTGATTCTCTTTGTAATGGAAATGGGTCATAGTTTTTGCCGTTTAGTGTTATCACTCCGGAAATGAACTGCCTCTGATTTTTTTTCGCGTCAATCATCAGCGCTGCATTTTCCGGATATGTCATTCGAAGATCTCCGGAAAATTTCCGGCATTGGCGAACAATTCCTTGTGCAGCCGTATGACAACATCGTCAACATGATCCTCGTCGATCACAAAGCTGAGATTGATCTCCGATGCACCCTGAGAGATCATATTGATATTCACATCCGAGATCGGTCCGAGCATCTTCACCGCAAGGCCGGGACTGTTCCGCAGATGGTCCCCCACGATGCAGACGATCGCTTTCTTATCACTGACGGTGACCGTGGCAAAATGTTTCAGTTCACGGATGATGTGAGCTAGATTCTTTGTGTTGTCGATCGTTGCCGTTACGCTCACTTCCGATGAAGCGACCGTGTGAACGACCGTTTCATATTTATGAAACACATCGAAGACATTTTCAAGAAAACCTGTCGCCAAAAACATCCGTGTTGAGACAATGCTGATAAGCGTTATCCCCTCTTTATACGCGATCGATTTCACGATGCAGCGTTTATCGGTCTTCGGTTTCGATACGATCAGCGTTCCGGACGAACCAGGATTCTTTGAATTCAGCACGCGGACCGGAATGTTCTTCTTCACCGCAGGAAGGATCGTTTCCGGATGAAGCACGCGGGCGCCAAAATAGGCAAGTTCCGCCGCTTCGTTGAACGACATCACTTTAATCTTTTTTGCATCCTTCACAACGCTCGGATCGCTTGAGAGAATGCCGTCAACATCCGTCCAGATCTGGATATCTTCCGCATCGAGAAGCGCGCCGATAATGGCCGCCGAATAATCCGAACCGCCGCGGCCGATCGTCGTGGTAATGCCGGCCGGCGTCGCTCCGATAAATCCCTGTGAGATGACAACATAACCGTTGTTCACTTTCGGCTGAACGATATCCCGGAGTTTTCGCTCCGTTATCTCGAACTGGGGAACGGCCTTCGTAAACTGCTCATCCGTAACCATGAACGTCCGCGCATCGACCCAGAATGATTTCATTTTCTGCGATTCGAAATAGTGATGGATGATGAAAGACGACATCCGTTCGCCGTACGCGGCGAATGTATCAAGCGACCGGTTCGTCAATTCTCCCAGCACAACAACACCGTTCACCAATGCGGCAAGTTCTTCCGCGATGAGGGCGAGATGCTTGTTCAAAAAACGCTGCAGGTCGCCGTCGAACAGGTTGTTCACGATCTTTTTATGGCGAGATTCGATCGCCGCCACAGTGTTCAGCGCTTCTTCTTTTTTTCCGTGCGAAGCCAGCGAGGCCGTTTGCAGCAATTGATTCGTAATGCCG
>CAJBTU010000340.1 GCA_903958625.1 uncultured Ignavibacteriota bacterium
AGGAACATTCTTGCCGATCCACCCGGAAGCATTGAACGATCTTGCCCATTCCGGGAATGATTTCATATAATAATCCGACGTTACCATAGTGCCATTCTTTTTCCCGTACCAAAAGACATAGTCCGCCTTCGATCCACCCATTAGGATTGCGGCCCGGTCTTTTGAAGATACAGCAACCACTTTTGATTGCTTCGAATGTTCTTTCAGCCAATCACCGATCGCGGGAACAACCAGATTTCTTGCCGAGAAACCTCCCCCTTCCCCTTCCACCGGTTTTGCCAATGAATCTTCAACGCAATAGACATTCCTTTTTGATTCGGGATCGATCCAATCGTTACTAAGGATCCCGCTTTTCGACGGATAACATCCGGTCCCAAGTGTCGCGTGACCCGGTCCGGTTTCGCTTGTAGCATAATTCAGATCGGCATTTGAAAAAACGATTCCCTGCGAAGAGAGTCTTTTGAACCCTCCGGTAAACAGATAACCGTACCGGTCAAAATAGTCCGCGCGCATTTGGTCAATGGAGATAAAGACGACAAGTTTGGGTGGCGGGGATTTTGCAAATGCTGCTATTGAAATGAAACAAAGCGCTAAGAGGATTTTCTTCACATTTATCTCCACATGGAAAGAAGCGCCGCTGAGATCACAGACGCAACAAGAAAATATCCGGAATAGATACTTTTGACAATAAGCGATTGTTTGTCAAAACGGAACGAAACCGCCAAATGGATGAGTGATATCAGCAGCCACACGGCAACGCCGACGTAGATTCCCTGGTTCATGCCGACGGAATGTATCGAATCGACAACGACATCCATGATAAAACAAAACAGGAGAATAAAAATAAACTGAAATCCAAACTTCAGCAATGTAATTTCGCTTCCGTCCCGCTGACGATATTTTTTTATCTGGTTCCCGAACAAAGCGGAAGAAAACCAAAGTGCCAACAGAGAGAAACAGATGAAAGCTGCACTAATGACCGCCGGAATATTCAGTGTAATATTGAAGGGCATATTACTTCAGCATCGCTTTCGCTCGTGCCAGCACATTATCGGTAGTGAATCCAAAATGTTTATATAAGGCTTCATACGGCGCCGACTGCCCGAACGTATTGATCGTGATCGTTTCGCTTGCGTATTTGTGCCAGCCGAGTTCTACACCCGCTTCCACGGCAAGACGGTTTTTTATAGAAGGAGGGAACACGGAATCGCGGTATTCTTTGGACTGCCTTTCGAACAACTCCCACGACGGCATACTGACGATCCGTGCCTTTATACCTTCGTTTGTCAATTGCTCGTATGCGCCGAGGGCATATTGAAGTTCAGATCCGGTACCGATTAAGATTATTGCCGGAGCCGTTGAATTTTCCGCAAGAATATATGCTCCCTTCGCCGTCAATTCTGCCGGCGCAAATTTCGACCGGTCGATCAGCGGAAGTTTTTGCCGTGTCAGTGCAAGAGCCACCGGTCCGCTTGTCCGTTCAATGGCAATTTTCCATGCTTGAGCAGTTTCATTGGCATCGGCAGGACGGATCACCGTAATATTCGGTATTGTGCGAAGCGATGCCAATTGTTCCACCGGTTGATGTGTCGGCCCATCTTCACCGAGTCCGATACTGTCGTGTGTAAACACATAAATCGGCCGGATGCCCATTAATGCGGCAAGACGGATGGGCGGACGCATGTATTCCGAAAAAATCAGGAATGTTCCGCCGTACGGTATCATCCCTGCGGTCAACGCTATGCCGTTCATCAGAGAACCCATAGCATGTTCGCGCACACCGTATCGGATATACTTTCCGCCGTAGTTCACCGGTTGAAAATTTTCCATTCCTTTCACCAATGTATTGTTCGACGGTGTGAGATCGGCAGAACCGCCGATCATGGTCGGCAAATGCGGCGCAATGGCGGCAAGCACTTTGCCCGAAGCTTCGCGTGTTGCAAGATTACCATTCTCCGATGTAAAGACCGGCAGCGCATTTCTCCACGCTTCACCATAGTTTCCTTGCACGGAATTCTTCAGCGTTGATGCCGACTCCGCATGAGTTTTTGAATAAGTAGAAAAAAGTGTGTTCCACTCTTCCTCTTGTTTCTTCCCTTTTTCCACTGCCTTACGGAAGTGATTCAATGCTTCGTCCGGAATGAAGAATGTTTTGTTCTCATCCCAGCCGTAATTTTTCTTCGTGAGCCGTATTTCATCGTCACCCAGCGGGGAACCGTGCGCATCATGCGTATCCTGTTTGTTCGGACTTCCAAAACCGATATGCGTCTTCACTTTTATCAATGACGGTTTGTCCGTCACCTGCTGAGCATGACGAATGGCAGTTTCCACTTTTTCAACATCATTCCCATCGTGAACTGTCTGCACGTGCCAACCGTATGCTTCAAACCGGGCTCCGACATCTTCGGTGAAAGACAAAGCGGTGCTGCCATCGATACTGATATTGTTATCATCATAAAGATAAATGATATTACCGAGTTTCAAATGTCCGGCCAACGATGCCGCTTCCGATGAAACTCCTTCCATCAGATCACCGTCACCGCATATGGCATAGACGAAATAATCAATGACGGGAAAATCCTGTTTATTAAAGGTTGCGGCAAGATACCGCTGAGCCATTGCCATTCCAATGCCATTGGAAAATCCCTGACCAAGCGGACCAGTTGTTGTTTCCACTCCTGCTGTATGTCCGAACTCAGGATGACCGGGTGTTTTGCTCCCCAATTGACGGAATTTCTGAAGTTCGTCAAACGAAAGATCATATCCTGTTAGATGAAGTAATGAGTATAACAACATAGAACCATGACCGCCGGAGAGCACAAATCTGTCCCGATTCATCCATTGCGGATTTGAAGGATTATGCTTTAAAAATTTTGTCCATACAACATATGCCATGGAAGCGGCACCCATGGGCATACCGGGATGGCCCGATTTTGCTTTTTGAACGCCGTCAATGGATAATGTTCGAATTGTATTGATGCACAGTTGGTCAAGTTGGTTTGATGACACGGATACTCCGGTTTTTCAAGTGGATATAAAAATTTGTGAGGAAAGATAGAAAAAAATGAACGAAGAAAAAAGAATGGAATTTCCAAAAATTTTCCGTTGGTTCGGATCCGGCCGTATTTTAATACCGATTCATTATGCTGATATTGAGACGGACACGATAATAAAAAACCCGGCGCACTTTTGCCGGGTCTTTAATGGAATAAAAATAAACGGTCATTGTTCCTTATAAATGGTCACGCCCCAATGTGTACGGTCGTCCGGTGCATCGTCATTCCAGTCATTGAAGGCATGCGAATCGTCTGTTTGATAATGCACTTCGTATTCCCCTTTTTCAAGATAGACCGTCTTATCGAATACTCGATTTTTCTTGGAACCACCAGCATGCGTTGTGGTCCGATAGGTCATTTCCCACACGACGTCGCCATTCTTTACATTCTCGACCCATGCATAATCAGACATGTCGTTGCCGAAGCCTTCTCCAATGGAGTATATGCGGACTTTCATGGATTTATCAAGCGTAAATTTCTGACGGACATGCTTATCATCCCTTACTTTGATCAACTGTGCGATCACATTTTCATCCTGTGTCTCTTCATACTTTGCGACATTCTTAGCGGAAAAATTCTCGCCCACGCCCATAACCGTGATACCGTATGATTCCGCATCGAACGGCTTATCATCATTCCAATCATTGTATGCATGCGAATCATCGGTCTGGTAGAATACGATGTAATTCCCTGCCGGAAGAGTAATGAACTCATCGGCAAGACGATTCTTTTTTGCCCCGCCGGCATGCGTCGTATTTTGACCGGTCATTTCCCAGACACGGGTGCGTGTCTTAGCGTTTATGATCCAGCCATAATCGGCAAAATCATCGCCTTCCTTGTTATAGACAGGTTTTCCAAATACCTCAACGTGCATTCCGTTGCCGGCTTCACCGAGCGCATACACATGCAGTCTGGTCTCCTCTTTCAATGTAAAACCTGACTGGAGAAAATCATCATTGCGCGCACGTGTTAATTGGACAATAACGTTTTTCTTCTCAAAAGCATAGTCGGAAATTCCAATGGCGGATTTTTCCGATTCATTTTTTGCGGTGATCGTTACTCCGTAATTGAACGGATCGTACGGAGGCTTCGAATTCCAATCCTCTCGCGAATGAGAATCGTCCGTTACATAACTGATTTCATAATTTCCTTTTGTCAAACGAACATCGCCTTTGAACAGAACATTCTTCGATGCACCGCCTGCATATTCCGTGTTGCCGTATTTCATCTCCCAAACACGTTCGCGCGTATCGGAATTGGTGATCCATCCATAGTCAAACACTTCCTCATGACCGCGTCCCTCGCCGATCGCATAAAGGAAGATCGTGACATCTTTGTTCACCGTCATTTTTTTACGGATAAATGCACCGTCGCCTACACCGGTCGCGGTAAAAACAATATTTGCATTTTTTTTCGGCGCATTGAAAGTTTGCACAGAACTCTCTTCGCCCGCCGGGACCGAAAGAAATATTCCATAATCATTTTTTGCCCGGTCCATGAACTCATCGTACATGGAACTGTAGTCGTCGCTGAACCAATTCAAAAACTTATCAAACTTATTCCGCGTTTTCCCTTCACGGCGATCGATATTAATGGAAGTGAAATTACCGAAAGAGGAACTTGAAGAAAATCCGTACGCTGCGTAATACACTTCGTACGATCCTTGTTTCAATTTTATGTTGTCTTCCGCTGTCCGATTTTCTTCGCGGCCCGATGTATTGTCCATCGACATTTCCCACACTACTTCGCGCGTATCGGCATTGATGATCCACCCTGCGGCGAACATATCGTTGGAACGGCTCTTCGTGCCAAAGACCTCTTTCCAGGAATTCTTACTCCCTCCTCCGGCAGCATTGATGTGAACTGCCATATCCTTATTCACAGTGAAACCAAGACCTTTCACTTCTTCCGTTGTGAAATCTTTCAATGAGATGAAATATTTTTTTGAATCTGATTGTATCGGAGATTTAGCCGGCGGATTTCCGTTTGCAGGTTCTGAAAGACCGAAAAATGTCATTGCAGCAATGGTCATGAACAATGCAACGATCGGTCCTTTAAGGGTGTTCTTCATACTGTCTCTCTCCTATAGTACAGGTTTCAAGACTTTACGAAAAAAAACAGTGTTTAGTTGCAGATTTTTTAATATGGCGGAAATAAAGAACGGTCTTTACAATTGGATATATGCGGTTTTCAATGAATTTCGAGCATTTTTTTCATCGGCATCCAGTAATAATCGATCCACCCTTGTTTGATGGCAGATAAATGTTTTGACGGGACATTCTTTTGCGTAAATATTACCGTACATCCGGTCTTGGTTGGCGTAAAAGTAAAAGAAATTTCAGATATATCTTCCTCGTCCCAATCAGACGCGCGCCACGTTTGGACGATCTTTTCATCCGGCATAAGTTCAAGATTTTTACCTGCGGCATATCCATCATAGACGGAAAATTTACCGCCGATCTTCCGGCTGATTTTCGCCGGACCGCCGGTGAACTTTGCATGCTTTTTTGAGTCCATCAATGCTTCGTAGACATCGTGTGCCGATGCATTGAAAGAGACCTTTTGTTTGATGTCGTTTTTTTTCACGATACGTTCTTAAATCGATTCTATTTCTTTTTCAGGGATCCAACCTACCTTACCGTCGGCAAGGCGAATCTTAAACCACTTGTTCACATTATCCAGCACCTGCACCTTCAATCCGCGGTGGATGACGAAGAGATCATTCCCTTTGCTGTCCGGTGCGGATTTGATATTGGAAACGTCGTTCATGACTATGGCGAATTCCGTATTCGATTCACGATATGACTGAACAAGGAAATTCCCGGTGCCGAGCAGAAGCAGAACCAGACAGATGATCCCGCTCATCAGCGAATAGCGTCTGCGTTCGTACGTACCCGCAAAGAGGAAATAGGAGAATGAACCGAGCGTGAGCAGGAACAGTGCATACATCATCCACAGCATCGTATCGAGCGTAAAGACCGTGAGCAGAGATTCCGCCCAGCGGTAGATGAATAGTTCCGGAATTGCTTCGATCTTATCCGTCAATTGAACATTCACAAACTGAAGGTTGAAGTTCAAGTCGTCATCATTCGGAATGAACTTCCGGGCACGCTCATAGTTCAGGACTGATTGTTGAAGTTTTCCCAATTTGTAATACGCATTCCCCAGATTGAAATACACTTCACCGTTCACGTAACCATTCTTAATGATGGATTCGTACCGCGAGACAGCGGCATCGTATTTCTGCTCAAGGTATAAACGATTCGCATCTTCAAAAACGGATGAGAGTTCCTCGGTTTGCGCCGATATGTTCACTATGGAAGCACAGAGATACAGGAGTATCGTGACAAGCTTTCTCATCGCACCAGTTCCCTTTCTGCGGCTACGATAATGCTGCTTGCCATCTCGTACATCTTTTTCTTTTCTTCCTGTGACGAACTGCCTGGAGCGAACCGCGCAAATTCGCATGATTCCAGAAGTTCTTTGATCTTTTGCGTTAAAACGTCGGAGACTTTCTTCTCCTGCAGTTTTTGTGTTACGTTATCAACAGAAAGTTCGGCACGATCGATCGCCAGTTTATCGGAAACATACTGCCACATTGCCGTGGAGATCTCCGCGTAGAACTCTTCCGGTTTATTTGCGTTCAGCAGCATCTTCGCGATCGCCAGTTTCTTCGCGGCGATCTTCAGCGCTTTACGGGAACGGAACGATACAACATCCGACATTTCCGACAATGCTTTTTGCCGGTGAAACAAAAGAGCGATGAATGCGGCAAACGGTATCATCGTCATCATTAACACGGCGACAGGATCGATCAATTCTTTATCTTTTTTGCGGAACGATCCAGCATCGGTCTTAATGAATCGAATGTCCTGGTTAAGCAGTTTCACATCCTCTTTTGATAATCCTGACGCATTTTGCGGAGCTTCGGCACTCCCTTTTTCCACCAACACGTTGAACTCATTCGTATGCAGCGTAACATATCTGCGCTGACCGACATCAAAATACGAAAATTCAAGTGCCGGGATCTTTTTGTCACCGGGATACCGCGGAACGATGAGCCATTCGAATGTTTTTGTACCGTTGATCGTCGAGCCGGTCCTCTCTATCTCTTCCTTCACCTTCGGATCGTACTGTTCAAAATCCGAGGGTAATTTCAACTTCGGCGCTTCAAGAATCTTCACATTCCCCGTTCCCGTGATCGTTGCTTTCAAGGAGATCGGTTCGTTCGTTTTCGCATGACGTTTATTCAGTTCAGCCTTGAGCGTAAACTTACCGACGGCACCCTGAAACGATTCCGGTACAGGATTTTGCGGCAACGAAAGAACAGTGATCTTTACCGGTTCACTCTTCAAAGGAACATTTGCCGTCTGAGCTCCGAAGAACGGATCATTGAAGAACTGATCGAATATATCATTCGAACGGCGTTTCGTCTGCACCTGCACCTGACAGGTCAGTTCCATCGGATTGATCTCAAGGTTTCCGCTCTGTGTCGGGAAGAGCGCCATCTTCTTCAACACGCCGACCTGATATTGTTTTCCATTGATCGTTTCGTTGGTCAAACTTACCTGCTGCGGAAGCTGCAGTTCTTCGCCCCAGAAACCGGTCATCGTGGGAAGTTTATTGATGGAATAATTGACGATCCGCGCCCTGGTATAGATCTTATACGTCACCGTGATCTGCTCGCCCTGATAGACGCGCGAACGATCGACAATAGCACGCAAGAAAACATTATCCCCAATATCAACAGGTTCTCCCTGCGGCGATTGTGCCTGCTGACGCTTTTGTCCTGATCCTTTTGTCACCGAAAGTTCGACCGGATTGGATTTGAACTGATTGCTGCCAACTTCTATCGTTGCGGAACCGATGACAAACTTTCCGGCTTCGCGCGGCTGCAACACATAGCTGAACGATTGCGATGAAGATACCGAACCGTTGATGATCTGCATGCTTGTCGATTGATTCGGTCCGGAAAGGACAAGAAATTTGCTCAGATCCGGTGTCTTAAAATTGCGTGCATTGGAGCCCGACGTTGTGATGGTAAACTCAAGCGTGAACTGCTCATCGGCGGCAACAGGATTCTTGTCCACACCGGCAGTAAATGTTGCATCCTGCGAAACAAGAAGTGCGGAGAATATCCACGTCGCGGCCAGAATGATATATAGTTTAATTTTCTTCATTCAATTGTATACATTACCAGTCTTTTTCAACATTAATTCTTACGGGAACTTTTTTGCGAACCTTTTTCTGTGTGTCCTTTTCGTCGTTCTTCAATGCTTCAAGGATCCGTTCCGCTTCCTTTTTGGAAAGTTCCTTCTGCTGCTGAGCCATTTGCTGCTGTTCCTGCTTCTGCTGATCCTGTTTTTGCTGTTGCTGCTGCTGTTGTTGATCCTGTTTTTGCTGATCCTTCTTATCCTGTTTTTTATTCTTATCGTTCTTTTGTTGCTGCTGTTGTTGTTGCTGTTGCGCCTTCAGCATTCGGGCGGCATAAGATAAATTGTATTTTGCATCCTCGTCGTTCGGATTGAGTTTCAATGCGCGCTTATAGGAATTTATGCTTTCCTGATACTGCTTCCCACCGAAATACGCGTTGCCGATATTATAATGGATCTTCGACCGCGTTTCCGCATCGGTTGTCTTGTCCAATGCGCTCGTATAGTTCTGGATCGCTTCTTCATAGCGCTGTTGTTTATGAACGGCATTCCCGAGATTGTACGTCCCTTCCATCAGATCTTTTTCTTTCTCGAGCGACTTTTTGTATTCCGCTTCAGCGTCGGAAAACTGCTTCTTCTCATAGAGTTCATTTCCGTTGTTCACCAGCGAACGTATTGACTGAGCACTCAACAGGGAGCTGAGCATTACCAAAATGAAGGCTATGTTTCTCATTTCACCCTCCTCATATGCAGTATACCTCTAAAAGGATTATAC
>CAJBTU010000341.1 GCA_903958625.1 uncultured Ignavibacteriota bacterium
ATGTGACCGTTAAGACACCCAGTTCATAGCGTGCCTCAACTGTATTCACTTCAATATCATTTGCTAAAGAAAATTCCCTGCGGTATTGTTTCGCTGCATCTGAAACTCCGAGGAGCGATTTTTCCACAGCATCAGCAGATATGAACAACGTATTGTTCTCGATATTCGCTTTGATATTCTCTTTTGATGCACCCGGCATATCAAGAGAAACGATATACGACTTTGCTGTTTCCGTAATGTTGACCGCAGGAACAATCGTGTAATTTTGGTTCTTTTCTAATGTCTCTTTTGTCATAGCCGATCGTCCTTTCTTATCGAATTGAAATTTGTTTTGGTTTAGCATTTTCATGCTTTGGAAGAATAACCTGTAGTATACCATTCTCATGTTCTGCAGATACCTTCTCCACATCAACGGAATATGGAAGTTCGACAGTGCGTTCAATTTTTCCATACGATATTTCATTGCGGATCCATTGTTCTTCGCCTTTTAATTCAGGCTCTCTGCGTTCCGCAGATATTGTCAGGATACCGTCGTTGACACTCACGTGAACATCCTGCTTCGCTATACCGGGCAGTTCTACACATACCTGCACCTGATCAGCGCTCTCTTTCACCGATACCCCGCCAAACCGGCCGGCACGATTTATACCGTTGATAAGAGGAAATGGGACCGCAGTGGAATTAATGATCGAATCGATCTCGTTGAAAAAATGTGAAACGGGTTGAAAGCGTACTAACATTTTGATGCTCCTCAGTTTTAGTTTGTAAATGTATGTTGTGTGTTATGCTCATATACATTTCAAGCGGCGTGCCAAACAAAAACAGGCGGGAAATGGGATTTTTTGAATTCTTGCGAGATATTCTATGATAATTTGGCAGAATGAGTGGACATTGTTACGCTGAGGTATGCAATTGAGTCAGAAAAATATGACACAATGTATTTAAAATAAAAACGCCTTCTCGAAAACGTGAGAAGGCGTTGAATTATTTAAATCTTATTACGAAAAAAAAATTACTGGAATTTTATCATCACGCTTGTTCTGCCAGCCATCGTTCCGCATCGATCGCAGCCATACATCCGCTGCCGGCGGCAGTGACTGCCTGACGATAATAATGATCGGCAACATCACCGGCCGCAAAGATCCCTTCAATATTCGTCCTGGTAGAACCCGGCTGAACTTTGAGATATCCGTTTTCATGCATGTCGAGGATACCCTGAAATATTTTTGTATTCGGTTTATGACCGATCGCTAAAAAAAGGCCGTCGGCTTTTACTTCTTTCACCGCTCCCGTTTTCAGATTCTTTAACTTCAATCCTGTCATCCTCTTTTTTTCATTCTCGACTGTTCCGAGTACTTCTTCTACAACCGAATTCCATTCAACTGATACTTTCGGATTATTCAATACGCGGTCCTGCATTACTTTGGATGCGCGGAACTCATCCCTTCGGTGCACCAGCGTCAGTTTGGAGGCAAATTTTGTAAGAAAGCTAGCCTCTTCCATTGCCGTGTCACCGCCGCCGACAACAAATACTTCCTGATTGCGGAAGAAGAATCCGTCACACGTTGCGCATGCTGAAACACCATACCCGGAAAATTGTTTCTCGGATTCAAGCCCAAGCCATTGCGCCGATGCACCTGTTGACACAATAACGGCATCCGCTGTATACATATCTTCGTCAACCCACACCTTGAACGGACGTTGGGAGAAATCGACTTTCGAAACGATCTTGTACTG
>CAJBTU010000342.1 GCA_903958625.1 uncultured Ignavibacteriota bacterium
AGTTCACCCGTCGCTATATTGATCGTTGAATAGATCAAACTGATGAACGAACGCTTGTCGATGCTGGAAACCAGCGCATCATTTGCTTTGATCATGAATTCGCGCGGCGACCTGTAGATCCTCGCCAAGGATTGAAAGATTCCCTTCACCTCTGCCATGTAAAATGCCGCTCCCACACCTTTACCGGATACATCACCAATCACAATACCAACCAGATTTTCGTCGATTAGAACATAATCATAATAGTCCCCTCCCACTTCAAGCGCCGGAGACGAAACGGCTTTCATATCCACAGAGGCAAAGACCGGAAGATCCTGGGGAAGCAGACGTTTCTGCATTTCCTGTGCAAGCATCAGTTCCCGCTGCAGCCGTTCTTTTTCGAACGATTTTTCTATCAGACGCGCATTTTCGATGGCGATGGCCACTTGATCGGCAAAGCCTGCAAGGATATCGGCATCATCCTGATCGAATCCAAAATTGATCTCCTTCGTTGCATAGACGATGCCGATCACCAGTTGGTGCGAAAGGATCGGCACGATGAGAAGCGATCCGGCCTTTTTCATTTTCGGAAGATGCTTCGTCCGTTTATCGGAAGTGACATCGTCCACCATCATTACTTTTTTTGTCTGGCAGACAATGGAACGGACCGACAGTTCGTCGCCGGAAAGTATTGTTTCAATTTCCTGTTCATCAATGTTCCGCTGCGACATCAAACCGCTTTTGTGGAACGATCCTTCCGTTGGAATGATCTCCAGCCAGACACTTGTTGCCTGAACGACTTCTGCCGCCATCTTCGTCGCCGTTTCCGCAAGGTCCTTAAGATCGAAAACCTGGTTGATCAGGCGGCTGAGATTATGCAATGAACTGATCTCCGTCTGCTTCCTGTCGAATGCATCCGCAGTCGGAAGATGGAACAGCGTGCTGACGAATGACATTCCGAAATAGACGGCGCCAAAGATCGACGTGATCCGCACAAACGTGAACAATGCCGAACTATAATAGTGTATCCCCTTCTCCGTCCAACCTGCCTCGCTGGAGATGATGACGAGGATCGCCAGGAATCCAAAGAACGAAAGAAGCGAATACAACAGAGAATAGACTTTTTCTTTTCTCGGAAGATATGCGATCCAGGCAAGACGAAACGAATTGACGATGATCATCAGGATCGCCAAGACCATAAAGATCACGCTCACGACTGAATCTTCAAGAGGTTTATCGATCAGTTCCGAAAGCGAAGTGATGATAATGCTGCCGATCAGGATCAAAAAATTGCGAAGCGTGGTTTTTTTTCTTTTGTAAAGGATAAGGTCTTTGATGAACAGCAGCGAGACGATCGCAAAGATGCCGGAAACAATGCTGATGACGGACGAAAAAAAGATCGTTTGATAATCGCGCGGATAGAGCGTAAGGTCTCTGGTTTCAAATCCTTTCAACGGCAGAAAACTGGTGACAAGATATGTGCCGAGGAAGATTCCGGCAAATACGGCAACGGATCCGATTCCCTGCACGATTCCACGCGGTTTTTCCCGTTTCACGATCTGTATATAGAAATAGATCGCCGCAAACGAGAGAAGAATACATGCTGTCCGCACATATTGCAGCATCGTGGCTGCTAGATCGACATTTTTCGTCGCAGCATTGACGATGAATACGACAACAGACAGTATGATGGCTCCGAACAGGAGCAGGATTTTTTTAAGACGCATTGAGTGTTGGTATATGAATAGCCGCTC
The DNA here is from genome assembly GCA_903958625.1 of uncultured Ignavibacteriota bacterium. Lineage (GTDB taxonomy): Bacteria > Bacteroidota > Ignavibacteria > UBA10030 > UBA8401 > UBA8401. The sequence continues at coordinate 1,734 of CAJBTU010000342.1, forward strand.
AAATCATTCGGATTTTACGAAGAAAAGTTGCACAACGTGAACAAAGTAGAAAATTATCGCTTGAATAACAAAGACGGGACTTTGACAATCCGGGTAAATTTTCATTGATTTTAGAGCGGTTTTGCGTTATATTTTTGTCCTTGAACTAATATTAATTCAAAAACACCTGTAATTTGTGGAGGTTTATTTGTGAAAAAAAATCGCGGTAAGTTGTTTATTATTGTTTCTACGTTCGCTCTGGCGCTCTATTTTCTCTTTCCTACGTATCAGTCTTATAATTTTGACAAGGAACTTTCAACCCGGGTCGGCGAAGACAGTGCAAAATTTGTCGTCGATAATGAGGTTTCCATTCGTGAAGCGAAGGCGAAACGGATCAAACTTGGTTTGGACCTGCAGGGCGGAATGCGCGTGGTAATGGAAGTGAATGTTCTGAAGATGCTTGAACAGATCGCAAAGAACAAAGACGATCAATTCGCGCAGATCATGACCGAAATTGCTCGGGAAGCTCAAGCAAGCGACGAGAATATCATCACAATATTTCAACGTGCTTTCGATGCTAAGCAGATCCGCTTGAGCCGATATTACGGATCTCTTCGTGAGGATAACGACAGGATTCTTAACCGATTGCAGGACGAAACTGATAAAGCTGTTGACCGCGCGATGGAGATCATCCGTAACCGTGTCGATCAATACGGCGTATCGGAACCATCCATCCAGAAACAAGGGGGCCGAAGAATTATCGTCGAACTTCCGGGCGTTTCCAAAGAAGATGAAGTTCGTCAATTGCTGCAGGGAACCGCGCTTCTGGAATTCAAATTGATGAAAGATCCTGACATTATCTACAAAACAATGGAAGCAGTCGATAAGTATCTTGCCGGTAAGGGATACAGCGATTCAACATCCTCGGTTGATTCCACGAAAAAAACTGAGACGGCAAAAAATACGTTGTCGGCTCTTACAAACAAATCAGACACCGCTTCAACTTCTATTGCCGATGAACAAAAATCCCCGGAACAGCAGGCAAAAGATCATCCGTTCTTGTTCCTGGCACGTCCGAATCAGCAGGGAAATGGTGAAGCGTATGTTTCCGAAAACGATAAAGACAAAGTCATGAGAATTCTGGCCCGGCCTGATGTGCAGAAGATACTGCCGTCGGACATGGCTTTCTATTTCTCTTCCAAGCATCTATTCATCAGCGAAGGGGTGAAATATTTCAGTCTCTTTGCTTTAAAGAAAACTCCTGAGTTGACAGGAACCGTTGTCATCAATGCACAGGCGACGATCGACCAGAGTTTCAACCAGCCGATCGTTACAATGGAAATGAACAACGAAGGATCGCGTGAATGGGCACGTATCACCGGAGCCAATATCAATAAGAGAATGGCAATCGTTCTTGACGATGCTGTGTTTTCCGCACCAAATATCCGCGGAAAGATCACCGGCGGCCGCTCACAGATTGAAGGAATGGCCAACATCGAAGAAGCCCGTCTTCTCGAGATCATTTTGAAAGCCGGCGCCCTCCCCGCTCCGGTGGACATCATGGAACAGCGCAGTGTCGGACCGTCGCTCGGCGAAGATTCGATCTTAGCAGGAACAAAGTCATTCACCTATGCATTGATCATCACCGTCTTGTTCATGATCTTGTATTACCGAACCGGCGGCGCAGTTGCCAACATCGCTCTGTTCATTAACGTGCTGTTCATCTTTGCCATTCTTGCCGCCTTCGGCGGAACGATGACGCTTCCCGGTATCGCCGGTATCGTTCTCACCATCGGTATGGCCGTAGATGCGAACGTACTGATCTATGAACGTATCCGCGAGGAATTGACCACGCATAAGGCACTCAGGGCAGCGATCGATGCCGGTTACGGAAAAGCATTCAGCGCTATTCTTGACTCGAACGTCACAACATTCTTCTCGGGCGTTGTATTGTATCAGTTCGGAACCGGTCCGGTACAGGGTTTTGCATTAACGCTGATGATGGGTGTTACCGCCAACTTGTTCACGGCAATTGTTATTACGCGTGTCGTCTTCGATGTTATGGTGGAACGTGGTACTACCGAGATCAACTTCGGTTAGAACGGCAGTCAATTACTATTTTACGAACATAAAGATTTCATTGATTTAGGAGAAAAATTGTAATGCGTCTATTTAAAAAAACGAATATAGATTTTATGGGCAACAGGAAGATCTTTTATACGATCTCTCTTGTCACGCTCGGCATAGGGTTACTGGGTATCTTTGGAAAAGGAATGTCGTTCGGGATCGATTTTCTCGGAGGAACGGAATTATTACTGCGTTTTGATAATCCCCCCGCGATATCGGATGTCCGCACGGCGATCGACAAACTCGGATACAAAGGGAGCGAGATCAAGTCATTCGGCAATCCGAATGACATCCTGATCTTCACATCAGAGCAGGGTGAAGGTGGAAAAGTGGCCGAACAGATCCGCTCCGAGCTTCAGAAAGAGTTTCCGTCGAGCAAATTTTCGGTTCTTCGGGAAGATAAAATCGGACCGAAGATCGGCGCCGAACTGAGACGGAATGCTATCTATGCGGTCGGAGCAACAATGCTGATCATCATGATCTATGTCGGTTTCCGTTTCAAATTCATCTATGGTCTTGCCGGCGTCATAGCGATCTTCCATGACGTTGTCGCAACACTCGGTGTTATCGTTCTTCTGAATGGACTATCGCCGCATTTAAGCCTGGAGATCAATCAAACGATCATGGCCGCGTTCCTTACGCTGATCGGATTCTCGATCAACGATACGGTTATCGTCTTCGACCGTATCCGTGAAAATCTGAAGATCCACAAAGCTGATTCACTGTTCGATATCATGAACCGTTCGATCAACGAGACGTTGAGCAGAACCGTGATCACCAGCGGAACAGTGATCCTGGTGCTGTTCGTCCTGATCGTCTTTGGCGGTGAAGTGAACCGCGGCTTTGCCTTCACCTTCTTCATCGGAACGATCCTTGGCACGTATTCATCGATCTATGTTGCCAGCGCGCTCGTTTTGGATTTTACAATGCGCCAGTCAAAGAAAATTCAATAATAATTTCCCGTGATTCCTGCTGGTGCGGGAATCACGGAATAGACGACATCATATCAGTGAGCATTCTATGAAGTTCTCAACAAAAGAATTGAACGGTGTCACCGTCATTAAGATGGAAGGCAGCATGCTTGGCGGACCGGAAGCATCGGAACTGAACAGCGCGCTGCACAAACTGCTCGATGCGAAGAAACAAAATATCGTGGTCGATCTTGGGGACGTATCGTTAATGAACAGTTCCGGACTCGGAATGCTGATCGGAGCGGTTACCACAATGCGCAATGCCGGCGGGAATTTGAAAGTCGCCTGCGCTGTTGAAAAAGTGGCTCAGGTCTTTAAGATCACCAAAGTAAGTCATGTGATTGAACTTCACGATACGGTGAAGAGTGCCGTAGAGAGTTTTAAGTCAGCATAAAAATGTCTTGGTAAAATTCAAATCTTAACAAGACTTTTACGATAGTTCAAAGGCGGCCGGTGGCCGTCTTTTTTTTTGTTACTCTCTCATCCAATACTAAAACAATACAATTTTTTCGATCGTATCCCCGATCATGATACGGTCAACAATTTTGCTGTCGTGAGTATATCCGAAAACTGTATAGCGGAAATCGAGATGCGGTGTGGGACAATGCGTTATGAACCACTGTGATCCCTCGGTATCTTTTCCGGAACTTGCCATTCCTACCGCACCGGTTTTGTATTTTGTGTCCGGGTGAACTTCTGAACGTATCGCATAATTCGGTCC
>CAJBTU010000343.1 GCA_903958625.1 uncultured Ignavibacteriota bacterium
CGCTGAAACAGCCGAACTCGCCAAAGGAACGCTCTATCTTTATTATCACAGCAAAGAGGATCTCTATCTTGCCGTTATGATGCGCGGAATGCTGATCATGAGCAGCATGTTCGAAGAGGTGATTGCACGCAACCTTTCTGTCGTGCAAACGATGGTTGAACTGACTAAATCTTACACGGCGTTCTTCGAACAGCATAAGAACTATTTCCGCATGATGAATTTCTTCAACACGCCACAATTCCACAAACAGGTATCGGAAGAAACGATGCGTTCGTGCGACGATGTCAACCAATCTCTCTGGAACCTGGTGGTCGAAATTATTAAACAAGGAATGACCGAGAAGAATATTCGCACAGATCTGAATCCGATAGAGATATCACTGATCATGTGGTCGAATGCAACGACATTGCTGATGAGGATCGATAATCAGCACGACATGTTCAAGCAAAAATTGAACATCGACCTGAATGAAACATTGCGGATGTCCAACATCCTCTTCCTTGAATCGATCCTGACAGAACAGGGGAAAAAAGAACTTCACGCTGTAATGAATTAACAACGAGGAACAGATGAAAAACAATATCATTGCTGTTGTAGGACTTATCGCCGGCGTTTTTTACGCTTCGCCGGCGCAGAGTACCGACACAACGCAGCTTTCTCTCACCATTGATGCCGCCGTCCGCATGGCGGTACAAAAAAATCCCGAACTCCAATCCGCACGGCTGGAAGTGAAACGATCCGATGCACGGGCGATGGAGGCCTGGGGATTTACGATGCCGACGGTCGATCTCAGCGGCAATTTCAACCACATTGTTGAAAAACCGAAGAGTTTCTTTCCGGATGCAATTTACTATCCGCTGGTGAAATTGATGGATTCAACCGCGCGTGTTCCGCGACCGACAGGCCAATTGATCGAACTTCCCTTCTCCATGTCACCGACCAATTCTGCGAACGCCGCTTTGAATGTCCGTCAGATCCTTTTCAACGGATCGGTCTTTATCGGCGTCGGTGCGGCAAATATTTATTCCAAACTGGCGCGCGACATCTTTATGCTGAAAAAGGTTGAAACGGTCGCCAAAGTACGGAAAGCATATTATGGCGCACTGCTTGCGCACGAAGCGCTGACAATGATGCAGTCGAATCTAAAGAACGCCGAAGAGAACTTCAAGAATGTTCAATTGCTGAGATCTCAGGGGATCGTTTCCGAATACGATGAATTGCGAGCAACGGTCGGGATGGACAATCTGCGGCCTGCCGTCATCCAGAGCGAGACAAATTTCAATCTTGCCGTTGATAATCTCCGCAACACCATCGGCATCGGCGATTCGGTGAAGGTTGTTCCGGCAGAAAGCTTGGTTTTTCACGACGTTGATGAACAGATCCTCCAGACCGCTGATCAAGCAGTGTTGGAATCGAACCTGAACCTGAATGTTATGCAGCATCAGATCGAACTCAATGGAGCTTCCGTCAATGCGGAAAGAGCAAATTTTCTCCCCTCCGTTATTGCCTACGGTTCCTACTCCTACACTGCGATCAAGGACAATTACAGATTCTCCACCAATGATTTTTACAAAACGGCGCAGGTCGGACTGACTTTTTCGTTGAATCTGTTCCAGGGACTCCAAACCAATTCGCGTATTGAGCAGGCTCAGCTTGAAGAGCAAAAAACAGTGGAGCAAAAAGGAAGCCTTGAAAAAAATCTGCAGATGGGCATCCGGTCCGTCATCGGCAATCTTCGTCAGACCCGCAAGCGCATTGATGGACAGCAAAAAACGGTGGAAACAGCAGAGCGGGGTTATAAAATTGTGACCGCACGATTCCTTTCCAATGCAGCAACGCAACTGGAGGTAAACGACGCTCAACTTGCACTGTCGCAGGCAAAAGTGAACCGCATGCAGGCCATCTATGATTATCTCGTCGCTGCATCAGAACTTGATGCCATGCTGGGACGCCTGCCGGAAGTTGCACGGGAAACTGAAGAATAAATTAACGTTAGAAATGAATAGACCAAAGGAACAAAGACCATGAAAACAATGAAACACTTCCTCGCAGTAATAATGATCGTTGCTGTTCTGCTGACGATCCCATCGTGCAAAAAAGCAGAAACAGCAGGCACAATACAAAAGGTTCAACCGGTAAATGTATCGGTAATGAAAATAACTCCCTCCACCATGATCGACGGCATTCAGGTTGCCGGCACGGTGAAAGCATTTGAAGATGTCATGATGAGTCCGGAAGAAGGGGGCATCGTCAAGGAATGGAAGAAGAAAAAAGGAGATCTCGTGAAGAAGGGGGATCTCATTGTAACCTTGAAAGATGAAGTGATTAAGGCAAGTTACGAAGCTGCCAATGCCCAGTACAAGATGGCGCAGCTGAATGTTGAAAAACAGCAATCCGTGTATGAACAGCAGGGTATCAGCGAACTGCAATATAAGAACCTGGTGTACGGCCGCGATGCGGCAAAAGCCAATGCCGACCTGATGAAAGCCCGGTGGGAACGAACGCAACTTCGCAGTCCGATCAACGGCGTGGTGGACAATACGGTGCCCAATGTTGGCGAGATGGCCGCTCCCGGAATTCCGATCGCGCGTGTTGTGAATACGTCAACAATCAAGATCCAGGCGGAAATTCCTGAGTTGTATTCCGGCATGATCAATGTTGGAACCGCGGTCTCGGTAACGTTCGATGCCGTTCAGGGTGAAACGCTTAACGGAAAAGTGACATACGTCGGTTCAACGGTATCGGCGGCGAACCGAACAATGCTTGTGGAGATCCTTCTGCCGAATCCTAAAGGCAAACTCAAACCGGAGATGGTGGCAAAAGTGAATCTTGTCCGTCAAAAAAAGAACGACGCGATCCTTGTCAGCGAAAGTCTTGTGCAATTGGTCGACCGTGACCGGTATATCGTATATGTGGAAAGAAAAGGAATTGCGGAAGAACGCCGTGTTACGATCGGCGGACGGCAGGGAAATCTTGTCGAAGTGGTGAACGGATTGAAGATTGGAGACCTGCTAATTATCTCCGGCTATCAAAAATTGATTAATGGATCGCCCGTTGTCATAACGGAATGATCCGTTATCCCGCTGCAAAATGGTTCTGTGTTTCCAGGATCGGTAAAGAGCAGTGTACCGTTGTTCAAGATAACATTTGATAAGACCGGCATTGAAGCATGATCCAGTAAAATGATTGTTGAAAGACTCAGGAGAATATAATAATGAAAATATGGAACATAGCAGTTGATAACAAAGTTGCAGTATATCTGCTAATGGTAATCATCGTCGTCTTCGGATATACTTCCTATACCGGATTGCCGCGCGAAGCAACGCCGGATATCACGATTCCGCTTGTCATCGTATCAACACCGTACATCGGCGTCTCTCCGGTCGATATTGAAGGATTGATCTCCCAGCCGCTCGAGCGCGCGTTGAAAGGTTTGAAGGATGTCAAACAGATCTCCTCCGTTTCCAAGGAAGGTCTTTCAACCATCCGTGTTGAGTTCAATACGGGAGTCGATGTTGATGAGGCGCTGCGCAGGGTGCGCGACAAGGTCAATTCAACCCGAGGTCAGCTGCCGGCCGACATTCTTGATCCGATCGTATCGGAGATCAACTTCAGCGAATTCCCCATTATGTATGTGAACGCCGTCGGCGATGTCGGTGTGGCGCGGTTGAAGAAGATCACCGAGGATCTTCAGGATAAGATCGAAGCTGTGCAAGGCGTATTGCGGGCGGATATCACCGGCGGTTTGCAGCCGGAAATTCAGGTGAATGTGGATGTCTACCGCATGAACGCTTATCAGGTCAGCTTTGACGATGTGTCGGGAGCGATCCGTGCCGAAAATCTTTCGATCCCGGGCGGAACGATCGAAACAAAAGAAAAGAACCTTACCGTTCGCGTTCCCGGCGAATTCAAACAGGTAAAACCTCTGGAGAACATCGTGTTGAAGATACAGAACGGCAAACCGATATATCTGCGCGATGTTGCGACGGTCGATTATTCATTTGAAGACCGGCAGACATATGCGCGGCTGAACGGCGGAGAGGTTGTTTCGCTTGCGGTACGAAAACGATCGGGTGAAAATCTTATCCGTATTGCCGATGACGTGAAACAGATCGTTGAAGCGGAACAAAAGAATCTTCCGGACGGCATAAAATTGGAAATATCCAATGACCAATCCCGCTTCATAAAAAGAATGGTGCACGAACTGGAGAACAGCATTTACACCGGAATGTTTCTTGTTGTTCTTTCACTCTTCATGTTCTTCGGTTTTAAAAACTCGCTGTTGATCTCCACCGCCATACCACTCTCCATGTTCGTCGGCTACATTGTCCTGGGTGCAATGGGGATAACGCTGAACATGGTGGTGCTGTTTGCGCTTGTTCTTGCGCTGGGCATTCTTGTTGACGATGCGATCGTCGTCATTGAAAATACATACCGTCATCAGCAGGAATTCAACGAAGAACCGAATGCTGCGGCAAAGAAAGCTGCCGGCGAAGTCTTCATTCCCGTGCTGGCCTCAACCGTAACGATCCTGTCGGCCTTCGTGCCGCTTCTCTTCTGGCCCGGCATCGTCGGAGAATTCATGAAATTTCTTCCGATCACGCTGATTGTAACGCTCACGGCTTCGCTGTTCGTTGCGTATGTCATCAGTCCCGTTCAGGCGGCGCAGTGGATCAACTATCAAAAAGAGATCAAAAAAGCGCGATACAATCTCGAACATCCGCATTGGTACAAGAAATACAACCCTCTTACGATCCTTTATCATAAGGTGGACGAACAGTTTTTCCCCTGGATGCAAAAGAACTATGTGTTAACGCTTCGCTGGACGTTGCGGCACAAATGGAAGACGATCTGGGGATCGTTCACCTTGCTGCTTTCCGTGATCATACTGTTTGCTCTGTTCAATAAAGGGGTAGAATTTTTTCCGAATACCGAACCGTCGCAGGTAAGCGTCAGCATCGAATGTCCGGCAGGAGCTTCGCTCGAAGTGACGAACGGAATATCGAAGATACTGGAAGAACGGCTGCAGTCGATCCCCGGACGCAACGATGTTGAGTTCATCGGTGCAAGCGTCGGAACATCGGACGACATGTTCGATTTCGGCGGACAGGGTACGGCGAACAAAGGAAGAGTTGCAATCAATTTTTATGAGAAGAATTTCCGGTCACAAAGCACATTCGAGACAATGGAAGAGATCCGAAAAGCAACGCTTGGAATTTCCGGTGCGGAGATCCGTCTGACCAAACAGCAAATGGGACCTCCGGTCGGTTCGCCGGTCAGCATCGAAGTTTCGGGGGAAGATTACGCTCAACTGGCAACGATCAGCAAACAGATCCGCGAAAGGATCAAAGACATTCCGGGACTCGTTGATTTGAAGGATGATTACAATACCGGTCGCCCCGAAGTGGAGATTATTGTTGACCGCGAGAAAGCAGGATTGTTTTATACCAGTACAGGACAGATCGCATCAACTGTGCGCGCTGCGATCGCCGGCGTGGAAGCATCGAAATACCGGGTCGGCGAAGATGAATACAAGATCCGCGTCCGGTTGAAAGAAGATCAGCGCACATCTCCTGCAGATATTGAAAATCTCCGAATCAATTTCATGAACCGTCGCGGACAATTGCTGTCGATACCGATCACCTCCGTTGCGGATATACGGCGCACAACATCGGTCACCGACATTCGCAGGAAGGACCAGAAACGGGTCATTACCGTCAGCGGCGATGTTGCCGGACGCGTACAATCCGAGGTGCTTAGCGACGTGAAGTCACGTATCGCCGATATTTCTTTGCCGAACGGCTATGCCGTGAAACTGACCGGCTCGCAGGAAGAACAGCAAAAAGCATCGGACTTCCTGAGCAAAGCATTCATTATAACATTGCTTCTGGTCTTTTTGATCATGGTTATGGAATTCAATTCCATGAAAGTGCCGTTCGTCATTATGCTCTCGGTTCTTTTGTCGCTTATCGGCGTTCTCCTCGGCCTCATCATAACACAAACTCCGCTCAGCGTGATGATGACGGGCGTCGGCATAGTTGCGCTTGCCGGTATCGTTGTGCGCAACGGTATTATTCTTCTCGATTTTGTTAAGCACAAACATAACGAAGGGGGTATGTCCCTGGATGACGCCTTAGTGGAAGCCGGAAGGGTCCGTTTGCGGCCGGTTCTGTTGACGGCGGCCGCGGCAGTGTTAGCATTGATCCCCATGGGCACGGGAGTCGATTTTAACTGGACGGAATTCCATTTTGTCTCGGGTTCCGAAAGCGCAGGCTTCTGGCGTCCGCTTGCCGTTGCGATCATTTTCGGATTGACGATCTCGACATTTTTAACCCTTGTCGTCGTTCCGACGGCATATTCTCTTGTAGATGAATACACGGAAAAAACAAAAGTGTGGATCGGAAATAAATTTAAAGAAGAAGTAAAATAATCGATAGTTGCAGGAAGTAAAATTCATCCCCGAAATCTCACGGATTTTGGGGATGTTTCGTTTAAAAGATTTGATCTCACGCAAATCGATCAATTTTTTATTCCAATCACCGGGAAGAAGTGCGGCAACCGTCAATAGACCTAAAGGCGCGAAACTGGCTTTCTTCGACACGAACTTGAGAGCATGCCTAAAGCTCCAAAAAGTATTCGGATACATCCGGTATATCAAGAGGATATTCATGCTTCCCTCCTGTCAACTTTATAATAGATCTTCCTGCGTTGACTGTAATGTACCGCAATATTTTTTAATCCGCCATAAAGAGCTGCAGTAGTGACCATCGGGCATTGTGGTTATACCATCCCGAAAAACTATACTGACCGTAAAAGTCGATGATAAATAATCAACAATATCGCAGCCGTACAAAGCAAAAGCTCCGTCACATTCACGGAGCTTTTGTATTCTTAATCCTGAATTTTGTCAAATATCTGTTCGTTCAATAATACCGTTGTGCAGAATGGAACCATCTCCCATCACTGCAAAAGATATGTTCCTGTTTATGGGAATAGATACAAAAACAAATGAACCAGACCGAACACGACCGCCGCACCAAAAGCGATCAATTCTAAATAGACAAAATGTATCTGCTTCCGCTCACGAGTAATCATTTTATCAGCACCATTTTTTTCATTTCGGAATATGTGCCCGCCGTGAGACGGTAGAAATACATTCCGCTCGCTTGACGTCCTGCATTGAAACGTACAACATGCTCTCCGGCAGATTCCTGTCCGTTAACAAGCGTCGCAATTTCTTTTCCCAGAAGATCATATACGGCTATATGGACAGAACCGCTGACCGCCAGGTTGTACCGGATTGTTGTGGACGGATTGAACGGATTCGGATAATTCTGATCCAGTGCATATCCCGCAGCAACGGAACGATTGGACTGAACGAATGTTCCCGTTCCGTTTGTTGCTCCTCTGGTCACCGGTGTTTTCTTCACGAAAACATTGGAACCGTCCGGTACCCGTGCATACGAAGTATCGTTTCCAAGCGCAGGAAACGCCACTGTATCGATGATTGTTCCGGATGCATTTTCAAGCCATACTGTTTCGCCGCCGCTTCCCAGACCAAAGCCTGTCGTGTCTCCGACAAATGTTGTCGTGTCAGTGACGATAACGGTAAAACCCTTTGCGGCAAGTATTGTTCCGACCGGGAAGAGTTTCTTTCCTTTCGTGCCCCCCTGACCGCCGATATCATAGATTTTATAACCGCTGATATCGATTTGGGTAGCCGATGAATTATAGATCTCGATCCAATCAAGGTTTCCGGCAACGCCGCGTGAATATATTTCATTCATTTTCACAAGAACATTCGATGTTCCTCTTGTGAGCGGAGTTGTTTTTTTCCATGTGGCCGATCCGTCCGGAATACGTGCATAGGAAGTATCGTTCCCCAGCGCAGGAAACGCCACTGTATCGATGATTGTTCCGGATGCATTTTCAAGCCATACTGTTTCACCGCCGCTTCCTAAACCAAATCCTGTCGTATCACCGGTAAATGTTGCCGTATCCGTGATGACAACGGCAAATCCCTTTGCGGGTAGTTTCGTTCCAGCCGGGAAAAGCTTCTTTCCTTTTGTGCCGCCCTGACCGCCGATATCGTAGATTTTATACCCGCTGATATCTACCTGCGACGAAGAGGAATTGTAGATTTCGATCCAATCAAGATTTCCCGCAACGCCGCGAGAATATACTTCGTTCATTTTTATCACTGATTGAGCATTGATGTTCACAATCAGGAACAATGATGAAAGAAGTATTGCAAAAAGTATGGTTTGTTTTTTCATCGTGTACCTCCGTTTATTGTATGGTAATGTGTACCGCTTACTTCGGTTTATTAAAGATATAGAGCTTTGCATCTGAATCATTGACAACATAGATCGTATCACGAACGATAGTGATCCCTTCACCCTTGGTGAACGGCACGTACCATTGTGAGATCAATGAACCGTTAAGATCGGTCTTCATGATCTTCTGCGATTCATCACTGATCATCCACAGACAGTCTTCACTTTCGCTGTAAAATATATCGGCATAGTCCGATGCAATCGAAAGCGGAGTACGTTTAAGTTCGGTCCCGTTCAGAGCGTATTCCAACAGCATTCCGGGCAGTTTTTCATTTAAAACATACAGATGTCCGTTTTTACCTGCGGTTATTCCCTCCAATGCGTTATTGGGAAGGGAGGCAACATCGGCGCTGAAGGAAGATAATTTGGTTCCATTAGCAAGAAATGAGACCACCAGTCTGTTCTTCTCCTCAACGACGTAGATTGTATCATTGGTAATTGAAAGAGCAATCCCCTCAAGGTCGCTGCCGGCCGTTGGTATCGTCCGGAGCAGTGTACCGTGAGAATCTATTTCATACACTTCGGGATGCGAATCGGACACAACGATGAATGAATTATTCTTTGCGTTGTAGGCAATGCCGGAAGGCTCGGAGATATTCGGTCCAAGAGAGAATTCGGCGATCGGTAGAAGAGTCGCCGTTCCCTGCGGCACAGCAGCTGTTCCCTGAGTCGGAGCATCGCGTTTGCATCCCGTTCCTATTACGAGAACAAAAAGAAGGATGATACGATATGGTTGGCAAAATCTGTTCAATGTCGCCCTGATTATTTTTGACGAAGCATTCACCTGTTTCAATGAATGCTTCGTCAGTTTTGTTTTATGGTTTATTTGCCGCCCCTTTTGTTACGGTCGTAAGAATTTGCAACGTGGTCGATCCGTCGGGATTTCTTCCGTACGATGTTGTCGTGACCGGCATTGCGGGGAATGTGATATTATCAATGATATTCCCATTAGCATTTTCCAGCCACACAACCTCTCCGGTACTCGACAAACCAAAACCGGACGCAGTTCCGTTTGCATCTGCCGTATCAACGGTAATCACATAATATCCTTTACCGGGAATGCTGGTTCCGGAAGGTAATTCTTTCTTCGGTTTTACTCCGCTCTGTCCTCCGGCATCGTAGATTTTATATCCGCCAACATCAATAGATGTTATGTTGGGATTGTAGATCTCAATCCAATCAAGATCTCCGGGAACTCCCCGTGAAAAAATCTCATTCATCACGATCGGAAGAATGGAGTTTGCCGTCCCTTTTGTCGGCGGTGTCACCGTTGCCCAGGTGCTTGCACCATCCGGTTTTCGAGCGTAGGACGAATCAATGCCAAGGGCAGGTGTTAACACGCTGTCGATGATCGTTCCGCTGCCGTTTTCAAACCATACGGTTTCTCCAGTCGCCGAAAGATCGAAGCCGCTGGTCGATACAGTATCGTTCACGATCACCACATAAAGGCTCTTCCCTGCTATGGATGTTCCCGCCGGAATCACTTTCTTCGGTTTTGTACCGTTTTTCCCGACAAGATTATAGACCTTATATCCGCCGATATCAACGGAGGACAAATTCGGATTATAGATTTCAATCCAGTCAGGGCTGGAGGGAATTCCGCGAGTATAGACTTCATTTACTTTTACCGAAACGACCTCAACAACCGGTGGTCCTGAAGGTGCCGGTTCGGTTCGAGAGCACGAGATGAAGAAGCCGGCTAAGACAACAGGAATGATAATGTTCAAAAATGTTTTCATATTTTTTCCTCTTGGTTAGAATGATGCTTGGAATCTCATTTGAATGAATGAATGATCATCGTTTCCGATCAGGTTCCCTTTACGTGTTGCATACAGATCGAGGTCAACCTGGGAATAATTGAATTGAATTTTAATATTTCTGTTTGGATAGTAATTCACTCCGAGCATCAATTGATTTGATTTTCCGCCGTGAATACCAGATGGAAGATCGTTCAAATCCGTAACGCTGTATCGTGCGGCCAGTTCCAATGCACCCCATGAATTTATCGGTGATTCAATGGGACCAACTTCTCCTTCGTCAACATAATAGTAACGCGTCTCACCGGTTACGATCCACGTAGCCGTTAGATAGCCGCCTGACATATCAACATCCTCTTTATTGTACCAGCGAACGATTTTTGTACCCATATATTCACTTTGGACGTAGAATGAACCCATAATGAAAGCCATTTCAGCGCCGTATCGATTGTAATAATTCACGTCGGTAATGTCTCCGGAATGCAGAAATTTAGGATTGAAAACATATGTTTCTGTCCGAGCATTGATCTCGATCGTGTTCGGACTGAGATCCGCAACGGCATCGGGAGTTTTGTAGGAGCCTGCAAGACCAAGGTGAAGGTTCAGTCCATGTTTATTGATCGGTGCAACCGAAAGACGAAGATTCGTGGAAAATCCTTCATCCCGTTGTCCTTTATCAACCCGTGTTGACGTTTCATGCCCCATCACCGCACCGGTGACCTGACCATACTCCGTCCAATACCGGGCCGAAATTCCCATTCTTCTTCCCATGGGAAGAGCGTTAGAAATTGCCGCACGTTCTAAAAAGGTGAGAAGACGCGAACTATTCAGGCGTTCCATTCCGAAAGGTTCCTTGAAATTTCCAACCTGCACGGACATATTCATATCCGGAACGGTATATTTGATCCACGCATCGCGAAGATCGATCTGAGGATCCACGGATACCTGTTCGGCGAAATCAAGATCAAGTTCGGCTTCCCAGTCTTTTGCGAGAAGTGACTTCAACGCAAAGGTCAATCGTCTGAATGTTACGCCGTTGCTCATGGCATTCTTGTTTTCGAAATACATTGCGCCGTCAAACTGAATCCGCGAATCGAACCACCAGCGGTATTCGCCGTCTTCACTGGCGAAGACAAGTTTGCCGTTGCGGACTTCCGCACCCAGCGGAACTTTTTGATCGCCTCCGGGAATCCGTGAATCTTGAGCCAGCATCATTGTGCTCAACGCTGCCAGACATACAAAAACCAAAATACTTCTTACGCTTTGACGGTTTTTCATAATGACTCCATTACTTTAGTGTTAATGAATATGGTACGGTTGCTTCTGAAACGGTTATTTGTTCTTTGCTGAAATCCTTAGCGTGCTCTCGATAATCAGTTTGTTTTCTTCAATTTGTTTATCAACCAGTTTGTTTCCTGTCGGCACAAATTCGATCTGTGCCTTGACAAGGAACTTCTCAAAATCGATCTTGTGCCGGAATGTTTTTCCATGGTACGATTTCAGTGCCGCTGCCTGTTCGTCCGAAAGGAAATTTTTTGCCAATTTGGAGACGATAATCGTGGAATCGATCCGGAAACTGTCGATAATGGCATATTGAAAAATGGAATAGATCTGTGCATTGGTGTAATTATTTCTTTTCAATAGTTCGTTGCGCAGCACTTTTTTATTATAGAATCGTTTCCCCGCCATCTCTTTTATATTGTCAACAGGAATTCCTTCCTTCTCGAGTTCGGTCAGCACGGAACGGGATATTTCATATGGCACCGGATAGATGACTTTTTGTTCAAAGACATTTTGGATGAAGAACAATGAAACGAATGTGATGAGTCCGGCGCTGACCGGTGCTATCACCCAGCCCAGTGCAATTTTGCCCAACACCTTAAAATTGATCGAATGCGGATCTTTTGCCAGTCCAACACCAAGAATCGCACCGATGAACGCCTGGGTCGTCGATAACGGTACCAGGGGAATTGAAGGCAAATTGACACTCAATAAAAAGGATTCAATCGTTTCCGACGTGAATAACGTCAGAACAAGAAATTCTGCAAAGACAACAACAAAGCCGGTAAGCGGAGATATTTTATAGAGATCGTTCCCGACTGTTTCCATGACACTTCTGCCGTACGTGAAAATACCGATTGCTATGGCCACCCCGCCGAGGAAGAATAGCTGCTGAACTCCGGTGATCGTTACAATTCCGGCAATAGAATGATCGCTGAATAACGGGGCAAAGACGAACATCCCCATGACATTGGCGATATTATTCGCTCCCAGGGAATAGGATGCCAGCGCTCCGACAATGATCAAGCCGACGCGTATATATTGATCCAGTTCCAGCAAATGAATTTTCCATTTCAGCACCGTACGTTTGAGAACGATGAAAATACAATAGCCGAATATTCCTGCAATAATCGGTGATGCAATCCAGCTGGAAATGATCCTGCTGAGTGAATCAAGATCGGTCGGCGAACCGGTGAAGATGTTCCAGCCGATAATCCCCCCAATTACGGCTTGCGACGTTGAAACGGGAAGTTTATAGCGCGTCATTGCCGTAACAGAAATGCCGACGGCAAGAGCAACGGAAAAACTTCCGGCAATGGCATTGATCGGTCCCAGTTCGGCGATAGTCCTTGTCGTTCCGGAACCGCTGATCACTGAACCGAGCACGACAAAGATACCGGCAATGATTGCCGCCGTACGGAACTTTACCATCTTCGATACAACGGCGGTTCCAAAGACATTGACCGCATGGTTTGCACCGAGCGACCAGCCGAGAAACAATCCGCTGGAGATAAAGAACCAGATAGTAATATCAACCACTATTCAAACCTTTTTATAATCGCAATGGATAACCGGTCGCACACATCTTCGGATTGCTCTGCGATTCGTTCAATATGAAACGTGAAGTACCGGATGTGAATTTTTTGACTTAACTCATCATCGGTTCTGAATGCCGAACGTTTAATTTTTTCCGCAATTTTATTCGTCTCTTTTTTATAGAATTGTACTTTGGTCACATAGTCGCGCACGGCATCGATATTTTTAAAATACGAACGTATTCCGCTGACGGTGTTTTCAAGACATGCGACCGAACTTTCGCACAGGTCAAGAAAATCCTGCCGGTGCTCCGGAAGGATCTTCGGAATTTCAACGGAGAATTCCAGCAAAGTTTCAGTGGTGATGTTAAGCGCCTTATCGCAACTTTCCATCAGCCCTAAAACGTCGCCGCGCGCTTCCGGGATCAGCGTTCGTGTATACAGTTTGATCTCGATGTTCCTCCGAAGATCGTCCGCCCGTTCTTCCGTCTTGCGCAATTCTTTCAGGTAGTTCTCGAACTCTTCCGTTTGGTGATCGAGATAACATTTTATTCCCTGACGGAACACCAAACCGCCTTTGATGACAAGATCGAGGTATTCATCGATTTGTGCTTCTAACTTTGAAGTGTTTTTGAAGAATAATGACATTGTCCCCTCATAATTTTGTTGTTATCCGGCGCTGCTAGAATAATCCAAACACACCGTTCGGTGTGATTCCGAGATATCTGAACCATGTTTCGCCGGCGACGATACTTAATATCCAGGCGATCACCATCATCGTGATGCCGAATTTGAAAGTGTCGGACAAACTGTAGTGATCCGTTTCATACAATAATGCTGCCGGTTTGCTGTTGAACGGCAGCACGTACACATGTTCGATCATAAAGGCTACGGGAAGCGCCAGGCTGATAATTTCAAAGCCGAATCGTTTTGCCACTCCGATGGCGATCGGAATAAAGATCATCGCACGCATGGTTTTGGATTCAAAAATAAGTGCGCTGAAGATCATGATCGCGGTCAGGGTGAGATACAAAACCCAAAACGGTGTCGTTGTGCCGATACCCAAATGGTTGAAAAATGCATTCACGCTAATTGCCGGAAGGTCCGTTGCATCGAGCCCGGCTCCGAGCGCATAGGCACCGGCAGAAAATAGCATCAGATGCCAGGGCACGTCAATCTCGTTCCATTGCACAATACCGTACCGCGGCAGCATGGCAACGATGGCACCGATGAAAGCAACGGCGGTCGGACTGATGCCATGCAGGCTGTCGGTCGCCCAAAATCCGAGAATGGTAATAAAAATGACCGAAGATTTTTTTTCCAATATGGTGATCGGTCCGAGTTTCTGATATTCCTCGCGCAGCCGATCCATTCCTCCGGCGATCTGAGGCAATCGTTCTTCGGGTGCAAGCGGAAAATAGATCTTCATGGCAACAAGATATCCGATGAACATCATCGTAAGCATGAATGGAAACATCGCCATCATCCAATCCGCGAAAAATACGCTACCGCTGATCGCACCGCCGATGATCGCCGCACCCAAAAGATTGGCCCCCGACCCGGTCACAAAAGCACCGGCACCGACATTGATATAAAAAAGGTTTTGCAGTACGATACTTCTGCCGAAATTGTTCCTCTTCTTTCCTCCCTGTGCGCCGTATATCGCCGCGATCACCATGAAAATCGGCAGTAAAATGGCTGCTTTTGCCGTCGTCGCCGACACAAATGCCGATAAGAGCATGTTGATAACAATAAAACTTATAAAGACCGTGCTGGCATTTTTCCCGAACTTCAGGATCAGCCATAGTGCAAATCGTTTCGCGAGTCCTGTTACAACAAGCATGCTGGCAAGAACAAACGACATGATGTTCAGCCACATCACCGGATGGCCAAGCTGCGCGTATGCCGTCTTTTCGGAGAGCACTCCCGTGAGAACAAGAGTGATGATCAGCATCAGCGAGGTAAGATAATTCGGAATCGCCTGGGTCACCCAGAGAATGATCGATGCCAGAAATATTGCGAGCATGTATTCGTTGTTCCGGATGAACTGTTCCATGCCGAATTTGTTGAATGCCTCTTTTGCGGTGGCGGTAACGATATCGGTTGACTGCAGGGAATGCAGGAACGGCAGTTTGATGACATAGGCGAACAGAATAAACGCGATGATCGCCAGAAATGGTCCTGACATTGCAAGCCATTTTTCGAAGCGTGGTTTTTCCCGGTGCGGCAACCGCTCAATACGGTATTGCTGCATATCAAGCGGATCGAATGTTGTCATAGTCTTCTCACGAATAGATAAAAGTACGGCTCCTGCCGGTCACCACCGAGTAAACGGATTCTTCATCAACATCGAATTGTAATACCGCGTGTCGCCAGTAACCTCTTCGCCCAGCCAGTTCGGTTTTTCAAACGATTCTGTTTCAGATCCTAATTCAATTTCGGCAACAATAAGTCCCTTGTTCTCGCCGTAGAATTCATCAACCTCGAACGTATGAGATCCAGCCGATATGAGAAACCGTGTTTTATCAATAACGCCCGGTTCGCATATCTTTAATAACTCTTCTGTTTCGCTGATCGGAATTTCCTTCTCCCATTCATACCTGCTTGCGCCGGAAACATTTCCGATCCCTTTAATTGTGAGAAATCCTTTCTCTCCTTTAATGCGGACACGCACCGTTCGTTCGGGTACCGATGAAAGATATCCCTGCACGATGCGCGTTTGTTTGCTGACGAAAGGCTTGAAGTCACCCTTTACTAAAAATTTCCGTTCAATCTCTTTACCCATGAATCGTCTCCTT
This sequence comes from uncultured Ignavibacteriota bacterium, assembly GCA_903958625.1. Taxonomy (GTDB): domain Bacteria; phylum Bacteroidota; class Ignavibacteria; order UBA10030; family UBA8401; genus UBA8401. Next base: position 15,708 of record CAJBTU010000343.1, read on the forward strand.
ATTTCATTCCAACGAGGTTTTTTAAGCCGCGCAGATAGTTGATATTCGGAAATGCATCAAGACCCAATTCCCTCACTGTTTTGATCACCATTGAAGGATCTTCCATCTCTACGGCCGCAGTTTTGATCCATTTATCATCCACTTTCACATCGGCGATCTCAACAATGCAGTTGTTGATCGTAAATCCTGTGCGTTTCTTGAACACGTTAACGGCTTTCAATAATTTTGAGGGACGGATCACTTCGTCAAGGTATTGTTCAAAGGTGTATTGATCCCTTGATAGTTTCGGCAAGCTTACGCGGAAACACTTGAATACTTTTTCGATCTCTGTAACAGGAAGCGGAAATGTTCCTTTCATTATCGGGAGCCAGAGTTCGAGCCTGTCTTCGTTCACCTGTTGAAGCGTTTTTATATCCATCAGGTTGTCGCGAACTTTTGTGTTGTCCATGCTCACTTCGGAGAGAATATAAACTTCGGCACTTTCGCGTGATTTCCCTTCGGTGTGCTTTCGGATATTTTCCTCCGCTTTCTTAAGGTCATTGGTAAATGTTCTCCATTCCCAACGGGGGACGATTTCTTGCATACATGCTCCTTTCGATGATAGTGTATTCGGTAACATATTGACAAACCGTATGCCAACGATAAACATTGATTTTTTGGTTGATAATGACATTGTTTTGAAAATACGGTATCTTGTAATGACGATAATTGGTCATGATGACGAATTTTCGTCGTCGGACAAAATTAGAGACAAAAAAATTTGTGTATTCCGGCCATGTTCATGAAATATTCTTTGGAACGGTTTTTACATATCATTCAGAACCTATGATAAAAAGAAGAACGGCTTACGGCGGATTTATTTTTCTGATCATCGTTTCGATCATCTTTACATTTTTTTTCTATCACTACACCATGAATATCGAAGGGATCATTGCTGCCGACAGCGATGATCTTACGGTGGATTCTTCTTCCGTTCACAAACCGATCGTGTATATCAGTGTCATCTCGCGCTATCCACCCAACATTATCTACAACGGCTATCAGCCGATGCTGGATTATCTGACATCGCAGACTCCGTACCGATTTGAGCTAAAACTATGCGATGATTATAATCAGGCGGTACAATTACTGCTGAAGAAAGAAGCGGCAGCGGCATTCCTGGGATCGTACGTATACATCAAAGCGCGCAGCGAAAACGGAGTGATTCCGATCTTAAAACCGTTGAACAGCAATTTTGAACCATTTTCCCGTTCCGTATTATTCACAAGCAGCGCAAAAAATATCTACAGCATCAATGATCTGAAGAACAAAAAACTTGCGCTGCCGGCGAAAGAATCATATTCCTCCAATTGGATGCTCCATTATGAATTTATAAAGAACAACATCCATCCGGACAATTTGGCGGAGATCGTGAACTTTCCGCATCATCAAAGCGTCATACAAAATGTCATCAGCGGTTCCTACGATGCGGGCGTCACCAGGGAATACCTGATCAAAAAAATCCAAAACAGGAATATCCGTATCGTTTTGTATTCAGATCCGTTCCCCACCTCTCCCATCGTTGTAGCGAAAGAATATTCACCGGAGATCGTCCATGAGATGGAGCGAGTGCTTCTTTCAATCGGCCGTGACAATCCGGAGCGTGAAAAAATCACCAAGGGGTGGGACAATGAATTCATTTATGGATTCGTTGAAGCAGAAGATAAAGACTATGATGTTGTCCGGACCATCAGCGGAGAAATAAAATGAGAATGATATGCTGAACATCCGTTCCAGTTTAAAAGCAAGAATTTTATTTCTTACCGGCACGGTCGTAACATTGCTGATGCTGATGATCTCGTTCGTGATCCTCTTCAAATGGCGTGAGATGATCATCCAAAATCAAACCGAGAATGCACGGTCCATCTCGCGTACGTTTGCCGTTACGGTGATCGATGCAATGATCTTCGAGGAAAAATCATTATATAAAAAAGAGAACATCCTTGAAACATATGTTGATAATTTTATAGCCCGTCTTGGCAACGTACGCTATGTTGTCGTTTACGACAAACATGGAACAAACATCGTACAGGTCTCCGATCCTCATCAGGAAGATCCTTCCCAGCCCATCGTTCCCGGCATTGCCGACAGCCTGAACAGTCAGGTCCGGATCTACGAACATCCTCAATTCGGATGGACAATGGAAGTTCGTCAACCGCTGATTTTCTCGGGCAGACAGTGGGGCATAGCAAAGATCGGATTCAATGCACAATCAATTCGGGATGAGATCCGAAGCGTTTTTTTTCTGTTGTTATTCTCTACGCTTGTCATCACATCGGTGGTATTAATCATTTTGTTCATTATGATCAACCGGATGACTGAATCCATCGAAAACCTTGTCCATGCAATCGATTCAATTGACTTCACTTCCGTACTGCAGACCGGTAAGCCTGAACAACAGGATGAGATAGGGTATTTTTACAGGCATTTCAGACTCCTGCAGGAACGGCTGGATGCTTCAAAACGCGAACTGGAAAAGGCTCAAAAACAGATCTACCAGGCTGAAAAACTTGCATCAATCGGCCGGTTGGCGTCGGGCGTTGCCCACCAGGTGAACAATCCGCTGAACGGCATCAAATCCTGCTTATATGCAATTAAACAGCAGCCGAACGATAAAGAAAAGGTACAGGAATATCTTCAGCTGATCAACGAAGGTATGAATGATATAGAGACTGTGGTGAAGAAACTCCTCGGATTTGCCCGGCAGCAATCCACCTCGGAAAGTATTATCGACATTAATGAGGCGATCCGCAAAGTGATCAATCTGTTCGAACTGCGCTTGAAAGAAAAGATGATCGATGTGCGCATCGATCTTACGGAAGGGATCGGGAATGTGCAGATCGATTATCACCTGTTCCAGGAGGTAGTGATGAATCTGGTGCTGAACAGTTACGACGCTATCGAACAGAACGGTTCGATCACCATTAGAACAGGAAAAGCTGATGATGCTCATCTCTTCATGGAGATCAGAGATAACGGAACCGGAATTGCCCAGGACGATCTTAAGAAAATATTCGATCCTTTCTTTACAACAAAGGATGTCGGAACGGGAACAGGACTCGGATTGTCCGTTTGCATGGGAATCATAGAATCACACGGCGGGCAGATAGAGGTTCACAGCACGCCGAATGTTGAAACACTTTTCAGAATAACCTTACCGGTCGCTTATGAAGACAAAACTACTGATCATTGAAGATGAGAAGATTACCAGACGATCGCTTTCCGATATCCTTAGCACGGAAGGATATCAGGTATATTCTGCCGAAGACGGCGAAGAAGGATTAAAGATCTTCAAAGAGGAAAATCCGGCGATCGTCATCACGGACCTTCGTCTTCCAAAATTGAACGGCATTGAAGTCCTTTCTGCAATCATGTCCGTCAATCCCGCGTGCAAGGTCATCCTGATCACCGCATATGCCAGCGTCGATACGGCGATCCAATCGCTGAAGATCGGCGCGTACGATTATCTGACAAAACCATTCTCGCCGGAAAAACTGATTTCCATTCTCCGGAACATCAATCAACTGAACGAGATTATTTCAGAGAATGCAGAACTGAAAAACAGGATTGAAACGCTTGAAAGCAAATCCATCATTGGCGTCTCTGAACCGATGAAAAAGCTCGTCCAAACCATCAATCAGATTTCCCACAATGATTCTACGGTACTAATCGAAGGCGAAAGCGGAACAGGAAAAGAACTTGTCGCCCGCGCACTGCACAAAGCAAGTTCCCGAAGAAACGAACCGTTCATAACCGTAAGCGTTTCCAGTATTCCCGAAAGTCTGCTGGAAAGCGAATTGTTCGGTCATGAAAAAGGGGCGTTCACAGGCGCCATCAAACAGCATATCGGCTATTTTGAACGGGCGAATAAAGGAACCCTGTTTATCGACGATATCGACGATTTCCCCTTGAACGTGCAGATTAAACTGCTGCGCGTGATACAGGAACGTGAATTGACACACGTCGGCGGCAACCAGAACGTGAGCATTGACGTACGTATCATCTGCGCAACGAAGATCGACCTGAAGAAAAAAGTGGAGAACAAATCATTCCGCGAGGATCTTTATTACCGATTGAATATCATCCCAATCAAGATCCCTCCGCTTCGCGAACGTAAGGAAGATATTCCGCTGCTTGTGGAACATTTTTTCAGAAAGCACCGTGCTGAAGACAAGATCATGCTCCTCACCAACGAGATCTTCGCAAAACTGCAGTCATACCAGTGGCCCGGAAATGTGAGGGAACTGGAAAACATCGTCGAACGGATGATCGCTCTATCGTTCAGCGGACAGATCGATGTGTCCGTCATCGATCTGGACCGGCATGCCAAAGGAAATTTACTGGGAGGTGAAGACCTTACGGTGTTCCGGTCATTCGAAGAATATATCCAAAGTAAAGAGACGCTGATCATCGAATGGGCGCTCTCCCGATGCTCCAACAGCGTGACCGATGCTGCAAAGCTTCTTAATATTCCAAGAACAACATTGACCAGTAAAATCGCGAGACTGCTCCCCCGTCTCCAGGTGAAATAACAATCATCGTATTAGCATCCTTTATCGTTACGAAAGGATAATTTCCGCATGCTCAATATCGCACTCTTCGGCCCGCCGGGCGCAGGCAAAGGAACCCAATCGGAGTTCCTTATAAAAAAATACAATCTTTTTTATATCTCAACGGGCGATCTGCTGCGAAAAGAGATCGCGACTAAAACTGTTCTGGGACTGGAAGCCCAGAGCATTATCACATCCGGCGGACTCGTTTCCGATGAGATCATCGTACAGATCATCGAAAAAACAATCACCGAAAATCCGGAAACGAACGGTTTCCTGTTCGACGGATTTCCGCGGACATACATTCAGGCGTACATTCTTGAAGGTCTCATGCTGAAGCTGAACACTTCGCTTACGTGCCTGATCAGCCTGAATGTTCCCGAAGAAGAATCGGTTGCCCGTCTTCTGAAACGGGGAAAGACATCAGGGCGCACCGATGACAATGAAACGGTGATCCGTACACGGCTGCGGGAGTATGCTGAAAAAACTCTTCCGGTGCTTCAGTTTTACAAGGAAAAAGGGATCTGTCACGATGTGACCGGAATGGCAGGTATTGACAATGTGACCAATGAGATATCCAATATCATCTCGGCTGAACTGCAGAAGAAACTGCTGAACATCGTGCTGTTCGGTTATCCGGGATCGGGGCGCGGATCACAGGGGAAGCAACTTGCCGAGCATTTCGGGCTTGAATATGTTGCCACAGGAGAGATGCTGGAGAGCGAAATTAAACAGAACACCCCGCTCGGTCAAAAGATCATCGCCATGTATGAGAACGGACATCTTGTGCCGGACGAAATTGTCGTGCAGTTGATCGAAAAGAAACTGGCCGCAACGAAGCATGTGAAGGGATTCATCTTCAAAGGATTTCCCCGCACTCTCGTACAATCCTACATTCTGGACGGATTGCTGCGAAAGCACGGTTCGTCGATTTCCAAGATCATTGAGATCGAAGTGCCGGCCCTTGAACTGATTAACCGGCTTGACGAGCGGAGTAAAACTGACCGTTGCATGCCGTACGACGACAGCACTTCAAAGATCGTGAAGCGGTTGAAAGAACATGAAGTAAAAACCGTTCCCGTCATCGCAAAATACAATCAACTGCACGGCGTGACCAAGATCAACGGCGTCGGCACATTTCAAGAGGTATTCGAACGCCTCTCGTTCGAGATCGAAAACGGTTTCAAGAACATGAGATGAAGATGGTGCTATGTAATTCCTTCGTTATTCGTCCCCGTCATTTTCTTCCACGCGCACAAATGCTGCGCGGTTGATCGCCGGAAACGGAACGTCGGCTCCCTTCACGGCAAACCACAGCACTTCGTTGAATTCCTGGTCCGGCGCGCGGTCTTCCATGGTAAAATCGAACTCTTCACTTTTTCGCTGCCACTCATTCACGGCAATATTCACTTCATCAAGATCAACATTGGACGGAAGAGAGATGAACGGTGCACTGTTAGTCTCCGCCGTAAAGCATCTCCACATAGGTGTGGCCGCCGCATCGTATTGCGACATCGGGGAAAGACCAAGGATCAATTCGATCGTCCGCAGCACGGATGATGTCGTGTATGGCGTATGGTCAACAAACGCGCGTTTCACCATTCCTCCGGCAAGATATGCCGGACTGCGGTGCGCATCCACGTGGTCGGGTCCATTCTGGGCGTCATCCTCAACGATAAAGACGACACTTTCATTCCACAGCGGACTTTTACTGAGATATTCTACGAACATTCCAACGGCAAGATCGTTATCGGCTACGTGGGCAAACGGCGACGGCCTGTTCTTTCGCAGTCCTTCGGTATGGTCGTTAATGAAGCGAAGCGTATTGAACTGAGGAACGCTGTTCGCGGCCAGCAGCGAATCAAACTCGCGCTTCCACTGGAAAAACCTTGTCGTGTCGCGGACAGATTCATTCCATCCGGTATAGTACGGGCAAAGATGACCGGCAAGCGACGGAATGTTCGGTTTATTGTTATCGGCAAATTCACCGTACGTTCGGTACGACACATTATTTTTTTTACACATGTCCCAGATGAAATTCTTGTTGTTGGCAACACTGCGGTTTCCTTCGGCATCATATCCGCCCCCCCGTCCGCCGTAACTTGTCGGCCATGTTTTTTCCAAAAAATCAGTAGCATAAGCGCCGGTGCTCCAGTTATGTCCGTCGGCGCTGACCTCGCCGTCCACATAAAAATTATCGAGCAAGACAAATTTCTTCACGAGTGCATGTTGATTCGGAGTGATTCTTTCTCCAAACAATACCAGGCTTGTGTCGCCGTTCCCTTCGGGTATATCGCCGAGCACCTGATCGTAAGTCCGGTTTTCCTTGATGATATAAAATACATGCTTGATGGGAGAAGGATCGCCAATCTTTTGCGGAATAGGATTTCCCGCTTCCCCCTTTGCCAGAGTTTCCTGTTCTTTGGTGTACGGCGTATTGCGATAAACGGATTGAGAGTAGATACCCAGTTGTTTTTCGTTTGGTACCGGAATAATGCTTAATGATCCGCGGAACAATCCGGCAATGTATTGAACGCCGATCGGCTTTGTTGTGTCCCCCTGCTGATAGGCAACTTTTTGCCGTTTCCCTGTCGGATTCGGCCCGTAGGGATTTGCCATTGACGATAAACCTTTTCCGTTTGCAACGAATATATTTTTCCCGATAACACGAACCGATGTAGGATACCAGCCGGTCGGGATAAATCCCATGCTTCTGCTCAAACCGGGCGAGCGAACGTCAAAGACGGCAAGACAATTATTGTCAGCGTTGGCGATATACAATGTCCGTTCATCCTCGCTTAATGCAACGCCGTTCGTTGTCGATCCGCTCGGCGCATCGGGATATAATGCGGCATTCAATGTTTCAATAACTTTTTGCTTTTTTATATCCACCACGGATACAGAATTATCATTGGCGTTGGCCACATACAAAAATGCACCATTCCGCGTGATGCACAGATCGTTCGGATTATCTCCGACGGCAACAGCACCGGTGAAGAGTTCCCGGCGGGTATCGTATAGGCGTATGGTATCCGATCCCCAGCAGGAAATGTATAAAGTTTTTTTATCGGGCGAGAGAATGCAGGTATATCCTTCTCCGCCAAGCGGTAATTGTTTTGCTATGGCTTTAGTCTGTGTATTGATAACATAGAGCGAATTATTCTCTTTTGTTACAACATAGAGAAGATTATTTTTGTCATCAATTGCAATTCCGGCGGGCGAGATCTTTTCGGGCCATGGCGCTCCAAGAACAAATGTATCTTTCACTGCCAGTTTGTTTTTTTCGTTTGCATACCGCACGATCCAATTATCATTTCCACCGGATGCATAAAGGAATTTGTCGTCGGCGCTGAATGCAAGTCCGACCCACGATTTCGCTATTGCAACTTCGGCAAGGATTTTTTGTGAACGGACATCAATCAATTGTAACGATTGTCCGCTTTGTCCATTATTGGTCACGGCAAGATATTTTTTTGACGGGGAGAGCGCAATATTGAGCGGCAGATCACCCAACGGGATCTGCTTCCCGGCCGGAGTCAGACTCCAGCCGTTTGGCAGCGTAATGCGCTTCGATTCGTTCTGCGGCACTGTTTGCGCTGAGAGAGAAAAAATTACGCAGACAAACAAGACGGATAAATTTCGATAGAACATTTCATTCTCCTTTAATAGTATAAGAATGTGACATCTGAAAAATAGGCTGTCCA
>CAJBTU010000344.1 GCA_903958625.1 uncultured Ignavibacteriota bacterium
TTCAGATGAAGTCTCTCAATTAAAGGTTCGCGGAATGGAAAAGATGTTTGTGCGTGACGAACTGTTCAAACGTGAAGTAAAACAAAAAGTAGCGGTGTCGGAGATTGAAATTCGCGAAGGTCTCGCAAAATTTGCCTGGCAGCTTCATGTCGCCGCAATTGATGTGAAGGATCAATCTGCCGGTGACTCGGTCTACCGGATGTTGAAAAAAAACATCAGCCTTTCCAAAATACTTTCAACCATCGGGCCGGACTGCATTACTGCCGTTGAAACGGTCCAGGTAAATTTTGGCGGATTGGATACGCTGTTTGAGAATGCCGTTTATGCGATCGGCAGAAAGAATTACTCCAAACCATTCCTTTCGCAGACATACGGCTGGACTGTTGCCGTGCTGATTGACCGCGGAACAAATCCTGTGTATGAGAAAATGAACTGGGCTGACCGGAGAACCCGTGTTGACGAACTGATACGAAAGAAAAGGGAGAACATAACTGCCGGGCGATATTATGTAAAGATACTTGCTCCTCAAAAAGCGAAAACAGATTCTGCCTTGTTTTTTATGCTTGCGAAGGAATTGTATGCTATCCTGTTTAAGGATTCTGTAAGGCATCGTTCGAAGGGACTTTTCGCGATCATGGCCGAGGATATCGATCTCCTGCTGACAACATTCCGCTCCGATTTGCAAAGGCCGTTTGTTGAGCTGTCGGAACGGCCGTTAATGTTTGGCGAAGCCATTGAATCACTCCGCAATCTCCGTTTAGGATTTCCGTCACTGGAAGAGAATTCATTCTACCGTGCGCTCAATTCCCATCTCCGCACCGTTGTGGAAACGGAACTGGTGGCTCGCGAAGGATATCGTCAAAATCTTCAATACTCCGAAAATGTTAAGAGAGATCTCCAAACATGGTCTAATTATTGGTCGTCTCGGTATTTAATGTGGCAGGTCGATGATTCAGTCAGTATCTCCAACGAAGAATTGCTTTCACCGTTGCTGTCCAGCATGCAGGCCATTGGTTCTGCTTATGAAGTGAATATTCAGGAGGTGCTGTGCGACAGCATTGCTGCCTCCATAAGGGTATTGGACGAATACTCCCGGGGCAGTTCGCTTTCGGAACTTGCCAAACGATATTCCCGCCGCACCGAATGGAAGGATCGCGGTGGCGTGTCGCAATTTATTCCGCTCAATCGGTATTCCGAAATCACATGTCGTGCATTCCTCGCCGATACCGGTGCGGTCATAGGTCCGGTCAAAACGAACGATGGATATTCCGTATTCAAGGTCTTGGGGAAAAGAAGTCTCGGAGGCTCTTTCATGCCGACGGCTGATTCTGTGACCATCAATATCAGGAACAACCTCCTTTCGAAGAAACGCAGCCGGTCGATGAGCACCTATGTCGCAAATCTTGCAAAGAACTATTCGGTGGATGTTCGGTACGAAAAACTTCCCGGCGTAAAGATCCAGCCCGCGAACATGTTCACGCATCGCATAATCGGTTTTGGCGGTGTGATCACGGCAACCCCGATCTTATATCCCAACTGGGAATGGATGAAAGAGTATCGGGATGAAGAAAAGAAATTACCGTGAGCAGAGAAGGAAAGTGCCGTTGTGTACGTTCGGTGTCGATACAGACCATAAAATTCACTGTTATGAAAGAATGCCATGGCTAAACTAAGGATCATACGGGAATATTTTTCGTTCCTGAAAGAGAACAAAAAATGGTGGTTACTGCCGCTGGTCATCGTTTTTCTTTTATTCGGATTATTGATTGTCCTGACCAAGGGGAGTGCTTTGGCGCCATTCATTTATACCATATTCTGACTCCGTCAAAAATTCCCTTTTATGGCCATATCTTCGAACAAAAAAAAGAGAGTTTCTTCGGGTGAATCACCGTCATTGGCTCTCCGGCAAAAACGGTTTTTCCTCATCATAACGTTGATTCTCCCGGTCATTGTTTTGGTCGGTGTTGAGATTGGACTGAGAGTATTTCAGTATGGAAACGAGTATGATCTTGTAAAGAAAACATCGTCCGGCGGGAAGGAATATTTTTATATCAATCCAACCGTTGGGAAGAGGTATTTCGATCAGGCCCGGTATTTTGTCCCGCAGATCTATTCCGGAAACTTTGAAGTCATTAAGGCGCAGAATACATTCCGCATTTTTGTTCTTGGCGAGTCGACGCCTGCAGGATTTCCGTACCAATACAATGCCACTCCCGCACGAATACTTCAAAAGCAATTAGAGATACTCCTTCCCGAAAAAAATATTGAGGTGGTCAATGTTGGTCTGACCGGTACTAATAGATATACCGTCCTGGAATTCGCCGAAGAATTAGCGCAATACCAACCCGACGCTTTCATTGTCTATTCGGGTCAGAATGAATTTTACGGTGCGTTGGGAGTCGCATCGACAAATTCCATTGGAAGCGAGCGGTGGCTGATACGGCTGTATCAGTCTTTCCGGAATCTGAGGACGTTCATTCTTGTCGAGAATACCGTTTCGTCAGTTTCACATCTCTTTTCCGGTTCAAATTCTTCCTCGTATTCCGGCACATTAATGCAGCAGCTGGCAAATGATAAATCCATCCCGTACCGCAGCGTTTCATATACCGATGCGCTGAATGCCTTCGAGAAGAACATTGAAGGCACGGTTCGTAGCGCGTCCGGAAAGAACATACCCATCCTCCTTTCGACACTTGTAACAAACGAAGGAAGCCTGCCGCCGTTTGTATCGTTACATGACGGATCGTTGGATCGTGAAAAGAAAATGGAGATGGAATCACTGCTGGAGTCCGGATATGTGTTGCAGCAAAACAAAAAATATTTCGAAGCAATCGGCCATTACAAACGGATAGTGTCAGTCGATTCATCCTGGGCGATCGCGCAATTCCGGCTGGGACAAAGTTACGAGCAGGCCGGCTTATATGATTCCGCGTTGATCGCCTATGGCCGAGCCCGGGATGATGACGGATTGCGGTTTAGAGCAAGCGCTGAATTCAATGCGGTTATTCGCCGCATTGCCGCAACGAATAACGCAGGGATTGCAGATGTTGAATCGACATTCCGCGCACATTCACCGAACAGGATCATCGGAGCATCTTTGTTATGGGAACATGTCCATCCGACGTTCACCGGGTATGTGTTGCTGGCAAAATCTTGGCTGGATGGTTTGAAGAGATCGATGCCGGGACTTTTTTCCGGGAATAAATCTTCTGAACTTGCGGTCACCGACAGTATGCTGGTGGACCGGCTGAAGATCACCGTTCTCGATTTGGAGATCGGCACGCTGACCATGAACAATCTGCTTCGCCGGTGGCCGTTTTCCAATGGACCGTATACCGAAATGGTTCCGAAAAACAACGTGCAGCAGGTGGCACAGCTGTTCGTAAAAGGAAAGCTCCGATGGAATGAAACTCATTATGAAATGGCGGATGTTTATCTGAAGGAAAATGATGTTGCCAACGCGCTCAACGAATATGAATCGGTTGCAGCCATGTACCCCATGGATCCGTTTCCGCTGATGAGGATCGGAGATCTGTACTCAGCGGTTCAGGAGATTGGTCAGGCGGAGAAAGCGTATGCACGTTCGCTGACACTTCAGGAAAATCCGCTCATCCGTTATAAGATCGGTTTCATCTTTATGAATGAAGAACGATATGGTGAAGCGAGTGAGGCGTTCACAAAAGCAATGAGTGTCAGCGGCAGCTCGAACATACGGCTGACGGCTGAACAGATTGACGAAGGGCGGTTTTTTTTAGCGCTGGCTCTTTTTAGATCCGGGAAAGATAACGAAGCAACGACTATTGTATCGTCGCTTTTGAAACAAGACCCGGGCAACGAAAAGGCGTTGCGATTATCGGAAGAGATACGGTCGTATAAGGAACAAAAAAATAGGTGACCTCAGTGAGGACATTGACCTGACGCCTGTTATCAATTTAATAATTGCCGTTATTAATTCAATAATTCGATCCGATATATAGAGTAGATTTAGCAAATTTGTGCTGCTGCAGTATGGCACGCATCTTGAACAAATATCGTCCGCAGCATCACTCCTTCAATACGACAAGAGCAACCACATGAAAAGATCTCTCATTACACTTCTTTTTTCCTTTCTCTTCGGTTTATCGGATATCTGTGCGGCCCAAAACAGTCACTCTGTTTTTCCGAATGATACGTTGGTCGTTTATCAGGCAAAGACAATACCGGCGATTGATGGTGAAGGGAATGACCGTTGCTGGGAATCAGTTTCCTGGCAGCCGATCGATCAGCCGTGGATCCCTTATGGTAATAGCATCGGGGGTGATGATTATTCGGGCGAATATAAGATTCTTTGGTCGAAGAAAACGAATCTTCTGTATTTCATGGTGAAAATTACGGACGATTTTTTTGTGGATGGATATCATTATGACAGCGATCCCAAAAAAGGGGATTTCTATTATAACTTCGATCTGCTCGAGGTCTTTATCGATGAGGATCGGTCCGGCGGTATGCACGTGTTTGATGGTGATGGTGAAGGGGCAAAAGAGTGGGGTTCCTGTTCGGCGAATGCGTTTTCGTATCACATGATTCTGGATTGTCCGAAAGAAAACGGAACGGCGAAAAAATTTGTTGCGTGCGATCTTGCGGGAAAAAGCTGGGAGAATTATACTATTGCAGACTACGCAGATCATTTTGGCGCTTTTGCTATGCATAAACACGGGAATGAATATCTTTGGGAGTTTTCATTGAAAGTCTATGACGATTCATACGTGGACAGTTTCAAAGAACGATCGTTGGTGTCGCTTGTTCCGGACAAAATTATGGGGATATCGCTGGCATATTGCGACAATGATGATCAGCGCGAAGTTCCGAAGACGCGGGATAATTTTTTCGGATCGGTTGCTGTACCGGAAAAGGCGCAGAATGATCACTGGAAAAATGCAGATCTATATCGGGTGATGAAGCTCAGCGGAAAAATGAAATAACAATACTGCCAGCACTGAAAGGAAACATAGTCATGAAAAAAATATTTTTTTTCATCATCGTTCTTGCCGGATTCACCATCGTGTATTCACAGAATTATAAAGATCCGTCCGTTCCCACGGAACAACGGGTTGCCGCCCTTCTTTCCATGATGACACTGGAAGAAAAAGTGGATATGCTCAGCGGCACCGGATTTGCTACCAAGCCGTTGGAAAGACTCGGAATCCCGCCGCTGAACATGACCGACGGACCGGTTGGTGTGCGGTGGAAACCCACGGTTGCTTTTCCCGCTTCCATTATGCTGGCCGCAACGTTTGATACATCGCTTGCGTATCGGTATGGCTGGGCCCTGGCCCGTGAAACAAAAGCCAAAGAGAGAAATACGATCCTTGGTCCCTGTCTGAACATCAATCGTGTGCCGCTTGGCGGCCGGAACTTTGAAAGCTATGGAGAGGATCCGTTCCTCACGTCCCGCATCGCCGTTTCATATATCAAAGGGGTACAGAGCGAAGGGGTTGTCGCAACAACAAAGCATTTTGCAGTGAACAACCAGGAAACGAACCGGATGACTATTAATGCAAAAGTTGATAAGCGTGCGCTGTATGAGATCTATTTCCCGGCGTTTAAAGCAGCCGTTCAGGAGGCGAAAACCGAAGCGATCATGTGCGCCTATAACAAATTGAACGGACCTTATTGCAGCGAAAATGAAATGCTTCTCAACAATGTGTTGAAAAAAGAATGGAAATTTGACGGTCTTGTCATGTCCGACTGGGGTGCTGTGCACAGCACGGAAGGTGCGGCAACATACGGACTCGATCTTGAAATGCCGGGAGGAGATTTTCTTACGAAGGAGAAACTTCTTCCTCTTATAAAAGAGGGGAGAGTAAAGGAATCAACAATTGACGACAAAATTAAACGGATGCTTCGCGTTATGTTCCGCATGGGATATTTTGATAAGCAACTCGATAAGCCGGTGACTAATGCGCCGGAACATCGGGCCGTTGCGCTCGATGTTGCGCGGGCTGGGATCGTGTTGCTGAAGAACGAGAAAAATATTCTGCCGTTACAGGTCGCTTCCGTGAAATCCATCGCCGTCATCGGACCGAACGCCGAAGTGCTGCGGAGCGGCGGAGGCGGCAGTTCCATGGTGATACCAGTCTGGAGTGAAACACCGCTGAACGGGATCAAAAGAACATTTCCTAATGCCGCGGTTTCCTTTGCCGTTGGAGCACGGCTGACAGGAGACGTTCCGGCGATCGAACCGCAGTACTTTTTCCTGCCGAACGACACCACGGGAAAGAACGCCCGCTTATTCAATGATATGAATCTCCGACCGGACGATAATGGTCTGGTGGGTGAATATTTCGATAATAAGGAATTGAAGGGCGAGCCGAAACTCCGCCGTGTCGATAAAAACATCGAATTCCGGTGGGGCGGTGATAAACCGGCCGAAGGATTTGGCGTTGATAATTTTTCCGTTCGCTGGACCGGCAGAATACAACCGGCAATCTCCGGATTGTATGAGATCACCGTTGCAAGCGATGACGGCATCCGGTTGTTTATCGACGGAAAACTTGTCATCGAACATTGGAACGATCACGCCGTTGAAGCACGCATGGCAAAAATCAATTTTGAGTCCGGAAAATTCTACGATGTGAAGGTGGAATATTATGAGAACGGCGGCGATGCGGTTGCCCTGGTGGGCTGGACAAAGCCGAACGAGAATGAATGTGCTGCAGCGGTTGATATCGCGGCTAAAAGCGAGATCGCGCTCATCTTCGCAGGTCATTCGCACTACCAGGAATCAGAAGGATTCGACGGTCAATCGATAGACCTTCCGGAGAATCAGATTCAATTGATCAACGAAGTAGCAAAAGTAAATCGTAACACGATCGTCGTCTTAAACGCCGGAACCCAGGTAAATCTGCTGCCGTGGCTCAACAATGTCCGCTCATTGGTCTGGGCATTCTTTCCCGGACAGGAAGGAACGCAGGCAATGGTCGAGATCCTTTCCGGCGCACAGAATCCGTCGGGGAAATTACCGTTCACTATTGCACAACGGTGGGAGGATTATCCGTCAAGCGAGAACTTCCCCGGTGCTGATAGTGTAGTGGAATACAAAGAAGGGATATTGGTCGGCTACCGGTATTTCGATACCAAGAACATCGAGCCTTTGTTTCCATTTGGATTTGGAATGTCTTATACCACGTATGCTCTATCGAATGCGAATGTTCGTTCCGGAAAGAATGGTTTGGTTGAGATCTCTGTTGATGTGCAGAATACCGGATCGGTGAGCGGGTCCGAAGTGGTTCAGACATATGTGAAGGATATCAAACCGGCAGTTGTTCGTCCGGAAAAAGAATTGAAAGCGTTCGCGCGCGTAACGCTGAATCCGGGTGAAAAAAAGAGGGTCAGCTTGAAACTTTCTCCCTCATCCTTCCAGTATTACGATGATATCAGCAATAACTGGGTGCGATCAAAAGGGGAATACCGGATTTTTGTCGGAACGTCTTCAAAAAATGTTGTTATTGCCGGTACGCTGAAGTAACGATTATATGTTGGCAGGTACATAGCCCCGGCGTGCGTCGGGGCTGTATTTTTTCCATTCTGTAGCACCATATTGTTGAGCGGTAATATCTTTACTTCATATTTGCATCAAGGATTCTATCTCACTATCTTTGAACTGTTGATTTGCTGATACGATTAAATTACCTCATGAAAAAAGCATACATAGCTGTTCGTGATTTTATCCTCCGGTATCCGGCAATCCTTGCGTCATACTTTATCTACAGCTATTATTTCATCTCGACGATGGACTTTTACATGAAGTTCAAACATCGTCATTTGGGCGCAAAGGAAACATTCCAGCATTTCGATACCCTGCTGTGGATGTGGGTGTTAGCGTATGCATTAGTGAAGGTAATCGATCTCCGTGAAAGGCTGCATAGCCGCGAAAAATCGTTCCTCGAACAGCAACACCATATAGAATTGAAAGAGACGCAGATCCAGACGCTTCACGAAGTGATCATGACATTGAAACACGAGATCAATAATCCTCTTGCCATCATTCTTGGCTATACACGTCTTCTGAAGAAACAGATCCCCGACCGCGAAACCCTGAAAAAGATCGACGAAATCGAGGTCGCTTCACAACGGATCAATCATGCATTAAAGGAATTCTCCGCCGCACAAATATACGAGGTCGCCGAATCGCCGGTTGGAAACCTTGTTGAACTTACTCCATACAACGCCGAAAAAAAACAATGACGCTCCACGAACGATGGATGAAGTTTGCCCTTCGCGAGGCCGGCCGCGCATTAGAGCAGAATGAAGTTCCTGTTGGCGCAGTTATTGTCCACAACAATACGATTATTGCAAAGGGATACAATCAGGTTGAGATGATGCGTGATCCGACCGCGCATGCCGAGATGATCGCCTTTACCGCCGCCGCCGCTTACCTTGAAAATAAATTTCTAAAGGACTGTGTGTTGTATGTGACCATGGAGCCGTGCCCGATGTGTGCCGGAGCGATCGTCTTATCGCGGATTCCCACGATTGTGTTTGGATGCTATGATCCGAAAATGGGGGCGAGCGGAAGCGTCATGAACGTAACAGAAAATAAAAAACTGAACCACCAGGTGCATGTGGTCGGCGGTGTGCTGGATAATGAATGCGGTGCGATTGTTAAAGAATTTTTTATAAAAAAACGGGTTCAACCAGAATAAGATTGCTGAGGGTACATGTTATTCTCGAAGGCTCCTGCAGGAGATCGGAATTGTGCGAAGGATTGAACATGAAATGCGTTTCGGTCCAGAATTTGAAAAGATTATACCGCAATACCTTCCTTCAGTTTTTCCGCCCTGTCCGCCAATCGTAATGCTTCAAGCATCTCGTCAATGTCGCCGTCGATAAACCGGTCAAGATTATACAGCGTCAATCCAATACGGTGATCCGTAACGCGGTTCTGCGGAAAATTATAAGTGCGGACTTTATCGCTGCGGTCCCCGCTGCCGACCATCGATTTTCGCGAGGCTGCCTGTTCGTTTTGCTGTTCCTGTAATTTCATCTCGTACAATTTGGAACGGAGCATCTTCATCGCGCGTTCACGGTTCTGGAACTGCGAACGTTCCTGCTGGCACGCAACAATAATTCCGGATGGTTTATGCGTGATACGAACGGCGGTCTCAACCTTATTCACGTTCTGTCCTCCTTTGCCCCCTGAACGGTAGGTGTCCAGCTGAATATCGGCGGGATTGATCACCACTTCCTCAACATCGTCCACCTGCGGCATGATTGCCACTGTTGCGGCCGAGGTGTGAACGCGTCCCTGCGCTTCCGTTTCCGGCACACGCTGTACGCGGTGAACGCCACTTTCAAATTTCAGCACTCCGTACACATCGTCGCCGTCGATGCTCATCGTCACTTCCTTAAATC
This sequence comes from uncultured Ignavibacteriota bacterium, assembly GCA_903958625.1. GTDB lineage: Bacteria > Bacteroidota > Ignavibacteria > UBA10030 > UBA8401 > UBA8401. Next base: position 9,394 of record CAJBTU010000344.1, read on the forward strand.
CACCTTTGTCCGTTTCGTTCCAGTCCAACGTATCAACACGCCATTTTTTCCGTTCGCAAAACCGGACATACATCCTGTAGAGATCGGAAGCGAACAATGCGGCCTCTTCGCCCCCGGTTCCTCCGCGAATTTCCACGATCACATTGCGGTTGTCGTTCGGATCTTTGGGAATTAGGAGTGCTTTTACTTCTTCCTCAAGAACAGCAAGCTGCGGCTCCAACTCGGCGATCTCGGCAAGGGCCATCTCTTTCAATTCCTGTTCGCCGCCGATCGCAAGCATTTCTTTGCTGCTTTCAATATTGCTGTACACTCGCAGGTATTTGTCTGAAACTCTCACGATCTCGGAGAGTTCCCGGAATTCGCGTCCGAGTTCTTTGCTCTTTTGCTGATTGGAAGCAACGTCGGGTGAGGACATCTTCTCCTGCACTTCGGCAAAGCGTCGTTTAATGGATTGTAATTTTTCTACAAGATTACTCATACTATTTTTTTGTTCTTACATCATTAAGCTAAAATTTCACTCTCTCTGCAATGCGGCCTTCAATGCGGCAAGAGAAACCTCCATCATCGATTCGTCCGGTTCTTCCGTGGTGATCTTCTGCAGCCACAATCCGGGTGCTACGAACATTTTACCGGCAGAAGTGTTGCTGTGTTTTGCAGAGTATTTTAGGAACTCGTACGAGATACCGCCGAGGACCGGAATGAACGGGATATGCGTTGCCAGACGGATCGGCAGCGTTAATTGGTCGATGAATTGCAGCAAAATCGTATCCATGATGCTGAACAGCAGTATCGCGATCAGCATCACCTGAAGAACGAAACTAGTTCCGCAGCGCGGATGAAACCGTGTATAGCTCATTGCCGAAGGGACGGTGAGCTCCGCACTTTGTTCGAAGGCGAAGACCGCCTTATGTTCTGCGCCGTGATATTGAAAGAGACGATGGACATCCTTCATTTTTGAAATGGCATACAGATAACCGAGCAGTATGGTGATACGGATCGCTCCGGAAACAATGTTGAACTCGAACGGTCGCTGTGCAACATCAAAGAACTGCGTAGCGGCAAATAACGGAAGGAAGAAGAACAGTCCGACACCGACGGCAAGCGAAAAGATCAGTGTCGCGATCAGTGCAAGTTTGCTTTGCGGTTTCTTCTCTTTTTTCTCACCCTTGTTATTTTTTGCTTCTTCGTCTTCCATGGCGATCTCGGCGGAATAGTTCAACGTACTGATGCCGATATACATCATCTCAATAAGCCCGATCGATCCGCGGATGACCGGTTTGTTGAGGTATGGGTAGTTTTCCATTACTGAGGTGAAGGGCATTTTCTTTACAACAATCTCACCGCTTGCCCTGCGGACCGCCGTTGCAATCATTCCCTTGGCACGCATCATCACCCCTTCGATCACCGCTTGGCCGCCGACCTGGATCGGCTGATTGACATCAAATTTTTGTTCTTCGCTCATACGTGCTTCGTCTTTCAGAAAATAAAAACCTGTGAGACAGTTCACAGGTTTTGGTGGTATAATATACGAAAAATTGAAGGAAGAGTAAATCTGCCGGTGCTGAGTTTGAATGAGTTGACCGCACACATGCCTCGATGCAGTGTATCCCGCTGTAAGCGGGACCCGGCATGACAACGCATCTTATTCTAAACACTTTCTTCGCATCGGAATTTTGCTGTGACAACACTTTCAAAACAAGAGCACCTATACCGTGTCAATATCCTATTGCCAGACCGTATCCGCGCGGATCGGTTGCGCCGAAGAACTCTCCGTTCACATTGTCGATCACAATTCCTTCGGCCAGCCCGCTGGCGCTGTGCCGGTCTTTAAGTTTATGTCCCATCGACTCCAGTTTTTTTCTCGTATCTGCTGACAGTGCCCGCGGTTCATATTCGGTCGTATCCGGCGACCATTGATGATGAATGCGCGGTGCATCGATCGCCTGCTGAATGTTCATGTCAAAATCGATCACGTTGCAGATCACCTGCATTACGGTGGTGATGATCCTTGTTCCGCCCGGCGTACCGATGACCATGAACGGCTTTCCGTCTTTCACGACGATTGTTGGCGTCATGGACGAAAGCATCCGTTTGTTCGGCTGGATCTCGTTGGCAATATTGCCGAGCGCACCATAAATGTTCGGCACGCCGGGTTTCGCGGAAAAATCATCCATCTCGTTATTCAATAAAAACCCTGCGCCGTCAACGGCTACGGAACATCCGAATCCGCCGTTGAGCGTTGTCGTAACACTCACGCAGTTTCCCCACTTATCAACCACCGAAAAGTGTGTTGTCTGCTCGCTTTCGTGCAGCGGCGGTTTCCCGTGCGATATGTTTTTGCTTTCACTTGCCTTCAGCGTATCAATCGTTTTACGGCGTTCATCCGCATACTGTTTTGAGATGAGCCAATCAACAGGGACGTTATAGAATTCAGGGTCGCCGAGATATTCCGCACGGTCTGCATACACGCGGCGCATTGCTTCAATGTACCGGTGAAGTGTCTTTGCGGAATTATGTCCGTATGACCGCAGATCATATCCTTCCAGAATATTCAGCAATTGAATCAGCGCTGTTCCTCCGGAACTGACCGGCGGCTGCGAGATAATCTCGTATCCGCGGTACATTCCTTTCACCGGTGTGCGGATAATGGCTTCATAATGTTCCAGATCGGAAAGCGAGACCAATCCTTTGCCCCGTTTCATCTCCGCGGCAATAAGATCGGCGGTTTCCCCTTTATAGAAACCCTCCTTACCTTTTTCAATGATCCGTTTCAACGTCTTGCCAAGATCCGTTTGTTTCCAAACGTCCCCCTTTTTATAGAGGGAATCTTTGCTGACAAAATATTTTCTGCTTCCGGAAAAGGTAAGGAATGTTTTCCGTTCCGAGTTGAGATCATTGGCAAGTTCGGCGAGAAGTGGGAATCCGTTTGCGGCAAGTTCGTAGGCCGGAGTTATGACCTGCGTGCGGTTCATCGTTCCGTACCGTTCCAGTCCCGTCAGCATACCTGCTACGGCACCCGGAACTCCTGCGGCCAGATGACCGTGCGTACTTTTTTCGGGAAGGAAATTTCCGGCGGCATCAAGATACATATCGCGAGTTGCAGAGGCCGGGGCCTTCTCGCGGTAATCAATCGCAAAGCACCTTCCGTCGGCAAAGCGGATGTTCATAAATCCGCCTCCGCCGATATTTCCCGCTGCGGGATACGTTACCGCCAAAGCGAATCCGACAGCAACTGCGGCATCAACGGCGTTTCCCCCTTTTTTCAGTATCTCCAACCCCGCTTTTGATGCCAGCGGATCTGCCGAGACAACCATGCCGTTCTTTGCCCGGACCGGTTTGCGTGAAGCCGAATACGGGATATTTATGAAGAGAAAAGAAAATAACAGTAGTGATGTTAAAATATTTTTCATTAAAGGTCTTTAAAAAAAGAAGCCCTGTCAAAAAGGCGACAGGGCTGATGTGTGAAATGTTATTGCACTAAAACGGCAGGTCCTCGTCTTTTGGGCCATCGGAATGTGCAGGGGCACTTTCTGCAGGTGAACTGCTGCTGCTGCCCCCTGCTTTTCCGGCACCGCCGCCGTCGAGCATAATTAATTGGTCTGCTACAATCTCGGTGACATAACGTTTGATACCGTCTTTTTCATAATTTCGGGTCTGTAATTTTCCTTCAAGATAGACTTTTTTCCCTTTTTTAAGATACTCACCGCAAATTTCTGCCAGTTTCCTCCAGGCAACAATATTGTGCCATTCGGTTTTTTCCTGCTGATTACCATCCTGATCCTTCCAGCTTTCACTGGTGGCGATGGAAAATGTTGCTACGGCTACGCCGCTTGGCGTGTATTTCAATTCGGGGTCTTTACCCAAATTACCGATCAATTGAACCTTGTTTAGACTACGTGACATAAGACCTCCTTAAGTAATGGTGTGAATTGTGAAAAACATACAACAAACAGTAAAAAATGTCAAGTCTTCCGGCGTTATAATTTGTTGACGGGTCAGGCTATTTTCTCTCTGTCTGTTTGCATATATTAACAATATGATTATGGGATATGTTGCACCAGTCAAACATCAACGGCGGAAATTGACCGTATTCTCAAGGCACAACAATAATTTGAAAATAACACTGATAAGATAGAAGCTAAACCGTTATACGCTGCATGTGATTTTATTGAAGTTTGTTATGTCGGAACACCCGCTCCTTCCTCAATGTTTTATCATGAGCAGTTTCAGTGTGACATCAGAACTATTCCCATCCGGTCAATTTCGTCATTGTTTTGGACAAAGAGGGGAATCCCGGCCTGATGCCGGGCAATGTTTTAGGGAAGAAAAACGCACTATTATGAAAGAGAGTTTACAATGATTCGAATCTATCATGCCGCAGTAATTCTTATTTTTGCAACTGTATTATCCTTTGGGCAGCCGGTCAATCCGGTGCAGATCTCGTTTTCCGGCGTTCCGGTTACCATTAACACCGGGGAACAATTCAAAGCGGTGATGTATATGAAGATAGAAAAACCGTGGCATGTCAATTCCAATGTACCGCACGATGAATCTCTGATCGCATCCAAAATTACCGCAACGGGTAAAGGGATCACCCTTGTTGAAGTTACATATCCGCAGCCGCACGATGTAACATTCTCCTTTTCCGACCAGCCGGTATCGGTCTTCGAAGGAAATTCCGAGATCGTTTTAACATTCAAGGCCGATAAAAGTGCATTGCCCGGCAAGCAAAAGATCGATGTGCAATTGAATTATCAGGCATGCAACAATCAGTCGTGTCTTGCGCCAAAGACGGTATCGGCGTTGCTGGAAGTATCTGTTACCGCCTCAGTTTCCGCGCCCGCTTCAAAATCCCTGAATAATCAAAAAACGGATTCGGCGGTTAAGCAGGCCGAAGTGCCGGTGGAAAAACCGGAACAACTGCAGACCTTTCAGGGCGCAGCGCCGGAAGAAAGCACTCTCGCCTCAACTCTGGAAAAAAGCGGATTGGCCGTATCGCTATTGTTCATCTTCATCGGCGGACTTGCCTTGAACCTTACTCCGTGCGTCTATCCGCTTATCCCGATCACCATTGGATATTTTGGCGGACAGAGCGAGGGAAAAACGAGCAGACTATTTTTATTGGGCGTTCTCTATATGCTCGGCATGGCGTTGACATATTCCGTGATCGGTGTCGTCACATCGTTGAGCGGTGCAATTTTTGGGACACTGCTTCAGAATATGTACGTGATCATAGGAATTGCCGCACTGTTTGTCGTCCTTGCGCTGAGTCAATTCGGTGTTTATGAGTTCAACCTGCCGAGTTCGTGGATGACGATGGCCGGCGGAGCGAAAGGGGGATCGTTTGGTGCATTCTTTATGGGACTGACAATGGGAATCGTTGCCGCCCCCTGCATCGGTCCGTTCGTTCTTGGTCTGGTAACATTCGTTGCAGCAAAGGGAGATCCGTTTCAAGGATTCCTGATGTTCTTCGTGCTTGCACTCGGGCTTGGTTTCCCGTATTTGATCCTGGCATTATTCTCCGGCAAGATCAAGAGTCTTCCGCGTTCCGGCGAATGGATGGAAGGGGTGAAACATCTTTTCGGTTTCATTATGCTCGGAATGGCGATATATTTTCTTGATCCGATCCTTCCGAAAGAAGTACAATGGTACACGCTCCCCGTTTTCGGCATCATTGCAGCGTCGATCCTCATCTTTGTTGACAAGACAGGGAACAGAGTACAAGGATTTCGCACCGTAAAGATCGCCTTATCCATTCTCGTTATTGCCGTATCGGCATACGCACTGGTGCCGGTGAAGAAACAATCTCCCGATTGGCAATCCTTTTCGGAAGCGCGGTATGAAGCATCATTGACAAAGAACGAGATGATGATCATCGATTTCTATGCGGACTGGTGCATACCGTGTAAGGAATTGGATGCGATGACTTTTTCTGATTCAAGAGTGATTGCAGAATCGCAAAAGTTCACGATGTATAAGGCAGATCTCACGAAGTCCGGCACGCCGGAAACTGAAGCGCTGACGAAACGCTTCCATATCAAAGGAGTGCCGACGGTACTGATCATCGACTCAAAGGGGAACGAGAAGGAGAGGATCACGGGATTTGTGAAAGCGGAGGAGTTTTTGAAGAAGATACTTTTGGTTCCTTATCATCCTGTTATTTCCCGTAAATGAATGCTTATAATGCTTCGAATGGTTTATTTTTTCTTCGGTGAGCAAGGCGGTGCAGGTAAAAACACTCAAATCGGTGAAATCGCCCAAAAATATATTTGACAACTCAATTATTTTGGTACAACATTCAAGTGGTTAAAACAGTCTTCTTTGGTTTCCCCGCAAAGAAATACCGTTCGTATGGCAAAGGGAATTTTTTATCGAAAATTTCACCTCCTTGAAAATTTGTTGATTCAGCGGAATGAATATTGAATTAACACTGTAGTTGTCTTTTGTGCCCAAGATCAAATTTTTTATTGAGCGGCATGCAGAGAGTTATTGTCGGGGGAAAGAAATCTGGTTGCTTTGGAAAAAACATTGTGTATATTTATAAAATACTGCTTTAGAAAAACTCAATTAAACTCCATCAATCCACTAATATTCCAACTTACAAAAGGATCAACAAATGAAGAAATCTTTTCTGCGTAATTCTTTAATGTTGTTGCTTGGACTGTTGCTTATCGGTTCATCGGCAATATACGGGCAAAGCGCGCTGCCAAAGGTTTGGCTGGATACAGCCGGGACTTATGTCAATAGTGTTGCTGCAGGTAATCAATGGTTCAAACGCGCTACGACGGGAAACAACGTCCGTGGTATGGCTTTCAATACAGTAACAAAACACGTGCTGGTCGCTACACGCGACTCTGCATTCAATTGCATCATGATACTTGATGGAAACAATGGTGACACACTCGGCCGTTTGAACATGACCGGAGTGTCCGGCGGCGTGTATCCTTTTAACCGCGTTGCAGTTAGTGCGGATGGAAGAATCTACACTACGAACCTGCAAACAACCGCAACAAAAGCGGCACCGGTAAAAATTTATACATGGGCAAATGAAAGTGCCGTACCGACGATTGCATTCAATGACTCTTTGCTCGGACCCCGTGTGGGCGATGCGCTGGCAGTAGTTGGAACAGGCCAGGAAACCTATGTGTACTTGTCCGGTAACGCAACACCGGGACCGGTAACAATATTAAAACGATCGGGCGATACATTACTTGTTCGTAAATCATTCATTCCAACCGGGTGGGGTTCGTATGGCATTTTGGGTATCGGACCTACGACCAACGGATTAGGAAGTTTTTGGCTTAATACTTCCGGAAGAGCTGCATCATGCTATGATACTTCAGGAACACCATTGGATACCATTGGCACCGGAATTGTTTCGAGCGGTGCGTCCACTTCCCATTATTTTGAATTTGGCGGAAGAAAATTTGTTGCGATGTATTCCGGGAACACAACCCCATCAGTCTTTCGCGTTGTGGATATCTCGAACGGCGGTTTGAACTCCTACGTTGTCGGCGTTACAGCCGAACTGGGCAGAAATGCGAATACGAATGGAACCGGGGAAATATTTTTCAATGCTGCTGATACAACACTGATCGGTCTTGCGACCAATAATGGTGTAGGTAAATTCAGCATTCCTCTTTCAGTTCCGAGCGTAACATTCAACAGCCGCATACCATTTATCCCTAATGCAGGTGAGAATGATACTGTCTATTTCAATTTACTGTCGATGAAATCGATCAGCAGTGCTCAACTTGCGTATTTTGGGAACAAGACATCTGTGAGTGATCAAATTGGCGTTGATTCGGCATTTGCGACACTGAGCCAATCAAACGGACGTATCTACCGGGCAGTTGTTCCAGCTTCTGTAAATAGAGATGGACGAAGAATTAATTTCCGTGCTGAAGTTACTGACGCATTAAGCAAATCAGCGACCGTATCTGTTGCCGGTTATTTTGCCGGTATTACCAAACTGGGCTTCATCGGCGGACCGCGTGATGTCGATACAGCAGGTACAATGCTCTACAGCGGATATGGAATTCGCATAAAAGGTGTCTGTGTATTTGAAGACAGTATTATTGCTGCTCCTGCTTCACGCATGGATATTGCTCTTCAGGATTCTCTTGGCGGTATGGATGTGATTGATTTCACTGTCCCATTCCCCATAAGAGCTATTAGAGGAAACAGCTATACAATGGAAGGGGTGATGAGCCATTATAATTCAAGAATTCAATTAGGGGCTCCTTTCTCTGGCAAGAACATTGTCGCAATAGACAACGGACCTGCTCTATTACCCTCACCCAAATTAGTAACGATTCGCGATCTTGCTTTTGATCGGCAAGGCGAAGTGCTTGAGAATTCACTCATACGGATCAACAATGTCCGCTTGACCCCAGGATCGTTGGCATGGCCGGGTGCAACAGGAGCCGGTACTAATCTTACAATCACGGATAATGGAGTCGATTCGATCACGATGCGAATTCCTGCAGTTACGAAATTAAATGGATTTGTTCCAACGCAGACATTCAGTGTTGTTGGTGTTGCAGGACAATTCAGCGCTACTTTGAAGAAGACTGGTTATCAGCTGATTCCACGGGATCCGAATGATATTTTCCTTGCCCCGGTCCTACCATTAAACTTCGAAGCGGGCAACGTTGACTACACCTTTACAAATTTTAGCGGTGCAACGGCAACAAGGATCGCCAATCCACAAAAAAATGGTATTGATACCAGTAATTTTGTCGGCAAGATGGTCAAAGGTGCCGGAGATCCGTGGGCGGGTTCTTTTCTCTCCATGGAGAAACCGATTGATTTCAAAGTGACCAAACTGTTCAAAGTGAAAGTTTTCATGCCGAAAGTAGGGGCAAAACTTCTCTTGAAGGTTGAAAATCAGACAAATGGTGCTTTCAATCTTGAAAAAGAAGCAACCGCTACTGTAGCCAATGCTTGGCAGGAACTCTTCTATGATTTCAGCGGCATCGACACCAGTAAACAGTATCAAAAAGTTGTCTTAATATTTGATTTAGGTACGGTTGGTGACGGCTCTGCAAATTTCACTTACTTGTTTGATGACGTTCAACAGTACACTATTCCAATAGTACCGATGGGGGCAACACTGACAACATCGAAGATTCAAACAACGGTAACGAATGTCGGTCATATCGGTGGTGTTAAAGACTTTCAGGATAAGGTTGGATTCAAATTCGCGGGTTCGGACCGCCTGTTCGAAGGTTCTCATATCTTCACGACAGATTCCACGCATGTGTCGAATGCATGGCGCGACCGCGTAGGAAATTACAATCTCGGCTTCCGTCCGTTAAAGAACGTCAAAGTTGATACGGTCGGATCTACCTTCCGCACGGAAACACGGTATGATGATTCAACACAAGCTCGTCCGCTGGGTATTGCCATTACCGAAAGAACACTGGTCGATACCAATGCTGCAAAGGCAGGATACTTATTGGTGCAGCTTAATGTTGTGAATACAACGAATGCAAAGATCTCGAAACTTCGTGTTGGAACACTCCTTGATTTTGACGTGACGTCAGCAGGGAACGTCGATCGCGGAGGGATCATCAGAGATTCAACCAATGTGATAACCGGTGTCAACAGCGGCAATCCATTCAAGATGCATGTTGCATATGAACAGGCAGGCGGAGTGAATACGGCGTTTGTCGGTTTGGTTCCGTTAAGCCAGGGTCAGTTAAGCGGCGGAAGGATCTCATCGGGAGCTGCAGAGATCTATCCGACGGGAGTACCGTTCTCGGATTCAATCAAGAATAATTTCGTTTCAACATTCCGCACAACGAATATGTTCACTGATAACGGAAAGAATGATGACCAGAGCATCATTGCAAGCTTCGGACCATATGATATCAATGCAAAGGATACGGTACGTGCGGCATTCGCCGTGATCAGCGGAACCAGTCTAAATGAATTGATTGCAACGGCACGTCTGGCACAGAGAGACTATGTTGCGATCGGAAACTCGTTCGGACCGGTAACGAAAGTGAATCCGGTGGAAGTACCAAAAACCTTTGCTTTGGAACAGAATTTCCCGAATCCGTTCAACCCGACGACGATGATCAGGTTTGCATTACCGAATGATTCGAAAGTATCACTGAAAGTATTTGATATTCTCGGACGCGAAGTGCGAACATTGCTCAACGGCGACGTTGCCGCAGGTATTAATACTGTGCAATGGAATGGGCGCAATAATGCCGGCCAAATGGTATCGACAGGTGTTTACATCTATCGTATTGAAGCCGGTTCAAATATTTCAACAAAGAAAATGATGCTGATGAAATAATAGAATCATTAAATGTTGGAACAAAAAGGACGGTCTTGCGACCGTCCTTTTTTTTTGTATTGCGGGCATTGTTTTTCGGGTTAATGCAAAAGATAGAACGTATAGAATACTTGCAATATTCCTGTTTTCTTAAGGATGAAATTGTTTATTTATTCAACAGACCAAGTTTAACAATTCAACACAATCAAATTGCCTTGTGTAAAGAAATTCAGCCGTATTTGCCAAGAGTGAACCAAACACATGTTGAATAATTCACCAACTACTAAACGTTCGTTTTTTCAGCATACCGAAATAAAAAGCCCATTCTGCAACTTCTTTATTATTAATAAGTTACAGCGCATATATTATCGGCCCTTTCGTCAATCGTGGCACGGCAATTGCCACTAATATTGGTGTATTAAATAACCAAACAATGAACTGAAAGGAGCCTACAATGACAGTATTATTATTCATCTCGACAATCGCGGTATTCCTCACCATCGATTACTTCGTACGACGCAATAAAGCCACCGTGGCCGTTGCTCAAACAATCGTCCGAAAACCGATCCCGATGCGGATCCCCGCAGGAATCTTCTTCACAAAATCCCATACATGGCTGAGCTTGTTCCCGTCGGGAAAAGTACAGCTCGGTATTGATGATTTTCTAGCGCGTATGTTCTCCGCACCGCAGATCACCATGCTCAAGAATAACACCGAGCATGTCAGCAAAGGCGAACCGATCCTGCGTATGACCGAACGAAACAATGAAGTGATTGTCCGTTCACCGATCGACGGCGTTGTGGACAACGTCAATGCTGCACTGGTGAAACAACCGTCACTGCTCAGCGAAGCGCTCTTTAGCGAAGGATGGGCCTACACCATTACACCGACAAGCACGAACGATCTGCGTTCATTCTATCTTGGCGACGATACGCGCGTCTGGCTGCGTGATGAACTCGGCAGACTTCGCGATTTCTTTGCACATCTTACAACACCAGTACCAGCATTCATGCAGGATGGCGGACTTCCGGCGAGCGGTATCATGGATAACCTTAACCCTGACCAATGCAAGAAATTCGAAAACGAATTCTTGCGCATCGAGTAATCATCGGAGGATGTCATGTTAAAGAAAAAAGCAATGCTCATCGATCTTACCCTCTGCGTGGGATGCAATGCCTGTCAGGCCGCCTGCAAAGAAACAAATCATATGCCGGAGAAAGAGGAAAAATCTCTCTCTCCGACAACATACACCGCACTGGACGAATACGAAGGGGTATTCGTCCGCCGCATGTGTCAGCACTGCGACGATCCGACCTGCGCGTCGGTCTGTCCCGTCGGCGCTTTCACCAAAATGCCTGAAGGTCCGGTTGTGTATGACGTTGATAAATGCATCGGCTGCCGGTACTGCATGCAGGCATGCCCGTTCCAGGTTCCGCGATACGAATGGTCAAGCACCTATCCGCGCATTCAGAAATGCGTGATGTGTCACGAACGCCTTGCCAAAGGTCTGCCGACCGCATGCTCGGAAGCATGCCCGACAGGCGCAACGAAGTTCGGCGACAGGGACGAATTACTGACGGAAGCATACACACGGATCACCGGTGAACCCGACAAATATGTGCAGAAGATCTACGGCGAGAAGGAAGTCGGCGGAACATCGATCCTGTATATTTCTTCGGTACCGTTCGAAAATCTTGGTTTCCGTACAACACTGCAGACAACCCCGTTGCCGCAGCTGACCTGGAATGCTCTCTCGAAAATTCCCGGTGTGGTTTCCGTCGGCGGCGCTATGCTGTTCGGCATCTGGTGGATCACCAATCGCCGGGAAGATGTGAAGGAATACGAGCAGAAGAATAACACAAATCATCCAACCAACGGAAAGAGCTAGGGGACAGCCATGAAAAAACTATTGACAACATTCGGATTCTGGAAGGTCACGGCTGTCGCAATTATGCTTGCCGGTCTTTATTCAACATATGTTCGATTCTTTCACGGGCTTGGTGCCGCAACGAACTTAAGCGATCAGTTCCCGTGGGGAATTTGGATCGGTTTCGACGTGTTATGCGGTGTCGGTCTTGCAGCTGGCGGATTCACGCTGGCGGCCATCGTCTACATTTTTAACCTTAAACGCTTCGAACCGATCATTCGCCCCACAATTTTAACGGCGTTCCTCGGCTACGTTCTTGTCGTTGTCGGCCTCATGTTCGACCTTGGCCGGCCGCTGCAGATCTGGCATGCCATTATCATGTGGAATCCGCGCTCGGTCATGTTCGAAGTGGCGTGGTGCGTAATGCTCTATACGACCGTCCTGGCATTGGAATTTTCGCCGGTAATTCTGGAAAAATTCAAAATGACCAAGACCATTAAGATGGTGAAAAGGATCAGCATACCGCTTATCATCGTGGGCGTGCTGCTCTCAACGCTGCATCAGTCATCGCTCGGTTCGCTCTATCTTATCGTGCCGGAAAAGATGTATCCTCTCTGGTATTCAGCCTATATGCCGGTATTTTTCTATACCTCGGCGATAGCGGCCGGATGCGGTATGATCATCTTTGAATCATTCATCAGCAGCCGCGCATTCAAACGGGGATTGGAAATGGATCTGTTGAACGAGATCGCCCGCGTGTGTGTGATGATGCTCGGCGTATATGCCGTAATGAAATTTGTGGACCTGACGGACAGAAAAATGCTTTCACTTCTGACGGTTCCGAGATTCGAAACATACATGTACTGGCTTGAAGTAATCATCGGCGTGATTGTTCCCTTTGTCATGTTCACACAGCGGAAGATTCGCCGGAACCCGAACGGCTTGTTCATCGGTGCGGCGCTTGTTGTTGTCGGTTTCATTATGAACAGAATGAACATCGCCATTACCGGAATGGAAGGCTGGTCCGGCACGTCGTATGTTCCTTCGTGGATGGAATTCACGATCACGATGATGATCGTAACGATCGGTTTCATGGCGTTCTATTTTATCGCAAAATATTTTCCGGTCTTCACGCATGAAGAGCATCATGACGACGGAGAAGATACTCATGCGGCGATCGCCTGGAAACGCGACATTGAAGCAGTGTCGCAGATCCGCAATTAATGATCCATGATATCCCTTGATGGTGAATTATGAAAACGAATACACATAATATTATTCCGGAGAACGAGAGTCACTGCGTTTGGATGGATGCGGGCCTGGTAAATTATAAACTGTGCAACTGCAGTTTTGAATGCGACTCGTGTCCGTTCGACAAAGTAATGCGCGAACAGCACAATACCTTTGCCGAGCAGGCAGCGATGCAGTCCGAACATATCTCTTCGGACCATCGGATCGTGCGCGAAGGGGGAAGCGATGAAACGGATCACGTGCAGCGGTTCCTTGCTCCGCTGCAGTCTCAAGTGTATCCCGCAGACCGCATCTATTTTTCCAATCACACATGGATGAAATCCATGCACGACGGAACATTCAGGATGGGAATTGACGGATTCCTTGCACAGTTGATCTACCCGGTCACCGGTGTTGCAACAA
>CAJBTU010000345.1 GCA_903958625.1 uncultured Ignavibacteriota bacterium
TCCGGCGAGCCTGTTCGTCTGTCATCTGATCTTCCGGTTCGTCTTCCATCGGAACTTCCAGTGCTCTTTCCAAACTTCTTGAACTTATCCCTGGGCTTTCCGCCGAATGATCCGAATGTTGATCCAGGTTTTCCGGAACGTTTGTCCCCGAATGATCCTGTTCGTGTATCGCCGGAATCTCCGGTTCGTTTTCGTCCGGTACTGCCGGTACTTTTTCCGAACTTCTTGAACTTATCCCGGGGCTTTCCTCCGAACGATCCGAATGTTGATCCCGGTTTTCCGGAACGTTTGTCCCCGAATGATCCTGTTCGTTTATCTCCGGATGTTCGTTTTCGAGGATCGCTGTTTCGTTCTGCTGGCCTGCTCCTGTTTGAGCTGCCGCTTCGTCTGTTGTCAATTTGCTTTCTGATGATAATTCTCCTTCTTCAATATTTTGTTTGTCTTCCCCGGAAACCGCTGTCGGAGCTGCGCTACCGTTTTGTTTTCCGTTTTTCCGGTTCTCTGCCTGCACGTCATCCGGCACTTTGATCTTCGGCGTTTTCTGCGGTTTGTTCTTTGATCCTTCGTTCCCTTCAAGTTTTGTTTCAAGATCCTGCTTAAATTCCAGTTCCTGCTGTTCCGCAAGCAGCCGGCGATCGACCTCCAGTTCCGTTTCATTGATCAATTCGGAAATCTCGCGAGGCTTTGGAAGATCGCTCAGATCATTCAATCCAAAATGTTCTAAAAATTTTTGCGTCGTTCCGTATAATAATGGGCGCCCCGGTGTGCTTGCGCGGCCGGTGATATGGATGAGATCCTTTTCCAGCAACGCGTTGATGATATAATCAACATTCACCCCTCTGATAAATTCCACTTCCCCCTTTGCGATCGGCTGTTTATAAGCAATGATCGCGAGCGTCTCAACGGCGGTGGGCGACAAGCGCCGTCGTGCCCGTTCTTTTGCCAGTTTCCCAACCCACATAGAAAATTGTTCCTGAGTTGCATGCGTAAATCCGCCGCCGATCTCGATGATGCGAAATCCGCTTCCCAGTTTTCCGTACCCGCGGTTCAGGTCGCCGACCGCTTTGCGGATGATGTCCGCATTCACGACGTATTGTTCAGCCGGAAGAAGATCCTTGTTCACATCATCCATAATGGACCGAATGAACCGCACAGTCATCGGTTCATCGCTCGCAAAGATGAGCGCTTCGATGATGTTCTTCAACTCAGTCGAAACAACGATCTCCTCGATTGCCATGTCCACTTTGATCTCGGTTTGTGCTTCACTCATAGAGTTCTTCTCCGATGATTATCGGGTTTGGATCGTTTCATAAAAAAAATTAATACGCAGTATCAGGAGACGCAATCGTAACTGTATCACTCACTTTCACGAGTGTAATATCCGAATACGGATCGTATTGATTGATGGCGATGATATGCTGTTTCATCAATTCCAGAATAGCGATGAACGTCACCACAATACGAATCTTATCCGTCATCGAAAGGACGATCTCGAAAAATGATATTTCTGTCTTCTCCTTAAAGAGATTGACGATAAACTCCATTTGCTCGTCGAGCGACACGTTCAGTTTGTTGATCTCATGAACGTGTTTCTTCGGCATCTTATTCACCGCAAATTGGAACGCCGCAATAAGATCGAACAATGTTACATCGCGGATGATATCGTCATCATTCGCTTCTTCTATGACCCTCGGATCGTGTTCGAAATTGCCGCGGTACGCAAGTTTCCGCTGACGCAGCTGTCGCCGTTCAAGTTCTTCCGCCATCTCTTTCCAGCGTTTGTATTCCAGCAGGCGTCGGACAAGAACGGCACGCGGATCGAACTCTTCTTCTCCTTCTCCTTCGGGGCGCGGCAGAAGCATCTGCGCTTTTATCTGCATCAGCTCGGCCGCAGTTACGATGAACTCTCCCGCAATATCAAGATTCAATTCCTGCAGATACTGAAGATACTGAAGGAATTCTTTCGTAATCTTTGCGATGGGAATATCGTAGATATCCAGTTCGTCTCTTTTGATGAAAAAGAGAAGAAGATCAAGCGGACCTTCAAAGTCCGATAATTTAACCCTGTATGCTTTATCCATCGTTTGTTTTTAGCCGATCTTCATCACATCACGTACTTCGCGCATTGTTTCCTCAGCGATCCGTTTTGCACGCGATTCCCCGTCACTCAAGACAAATTTCACTTCGACAGGATTGTTTTCAAAGTATGCACGTTTCTCACGGAACGGAGCAAGCGAACCGGCGATCTTCGCTGAACAGTTCTTCTTGCAATCAACGCATCCCAGAGCACCGCTCTCGCATCCTTGACGAATTTCGGGAATCTCGGCAGGATTGAATTTTTGATGATATGAAAATACAACACAGACATCGGGCCTGCCAGGATCGTTCTTCCGAACTTTTAATGTATCCGTTACCGCTGTGCGCATCTTTTTTTGAATTTCATCGGGTGCATCAGAAAGTAATATCGTATTACCTAACGACTTACTCATTTTCTGATTTCCATCGAGCCCCGCAAGCCGTGCAAATTTTGTTAGTTTCGGATCCGGTTCCGGGAAAACTCCTCCCCATTGTGCATTGAAGCGTCGCGCAATCTCGCGAGTGATCTCGATATGCGGTACCTGATCTTCGCCGACCGGAACGACTTCGCCTTTGTACAGCAAAATATCGGCCGATTGCAGAACAGGATAACCGAGATGACCGTAGACGACAGAATCCATATTCAGATCACGGATCTGATCTTTCAATGTCGGATTGCGTTCCAATCTTGCGGTTGTAATCAGCATAGAAAAAATCAGATGCAATTCCGCATGCTCTTTGATCTGCGACTGCCGGAAGATCGGACTTTTCAACGGATCGATACCGGCCGCGAGCCAATCAATCACCATGTCAAAGGAATTCTGATATAACTCTTTTGTATCAAGATTCGTAGTTAACGCATGATAGTCAGCGATCAGATGATAATTATCATATTCATTCTGTAAAGCGACCCAATTTTCCAATGCTCCGACCAAATGACCGATGTGAAGTTTCCCGGTCGGACGCATACCGCTCAGAATTCTCTTTTTTTTGTTGTCCAAAAAATAATGTTCCTAAAATTGTTATTGCATTTAAGGTTCCAGAATTCAAGACAGAATCTGAAACTGTAGTTATCAATCTGAATCTATTTCTAGTGCATGAACAAATACGGCTTCCAACGGTCATCCATATTGCCGACAAAATGACGAATGAAGGTGACGTGATTCGGTTTCATCGGCTGACGCAGTAACGGCATTGCTGCTTCTTCCGGAGTGCTGTCTCCTTTTTTATTATTACACTTCACACATGCGGCAACAAGATTCTCCCACGCATCTTCGCCTCCTTTCGAACGAGGCTGTACATGGTCCATGGTCAGCGGAACATCACCGCGTCCGCAGTACTGACACCGATGACCGTCGCGGCGCAGGATATTCTTTCTGGAAAGAATAATTTTTTTATACGGTACACGCACGAATGCGGAGAGCCGCACCACGCTCGGAAACGGCATAGCCAATGAAACAGAGCGAATCACTTTCCCGTTGCTGGCTTCGATCAATTCTGCCTTGCGTAGGAAAAGAAGCATAATTGCCTTTTTTACATTGCAAACGCTTAATGGCTCGTAGTTTTGGTTAAGCACGAGCACTTTACTGTTCAGGCGCCCATGAATACTTTTCGACTGGAATAGTGAACTGAAGGCGACAATCCTCCTCTAGCAACTTTCGTTTTCCCTGAAAGGGCTTTTAGTGTAACGTAACCGTAGATAATGTAATACCTTTACCTGTTATTTTCGAGAAAAACCTTCGACATAACACGCAAATATAATTGAAATATAACAACGGCGGGAGTTAATATCAATTGGCTGAGGCAATAATTGTCAATGAAATGCCAAAAACTATATGGCGGGCCAAACAGCGAAACCCGCCAAACCAGGCACTTTAGGGGTAGGAATCAGGAACTTATCACACAAGCCTTTTTTTGATCTCACGCATTGAATCCCCGCCAAACTTCTCTAGTAAGGCGTTCGCAACAACGGGCGCAACAACGGCTTCGCCGATAACAGCACAGGCAGGAACGGCACAAACATCAGAACGTTCATAACGGGATTGTTCAGTTCTCCCGGTATTGATATCCACGGTACGCAGGGGATTAGCAAGTGTGGAAATAGGCTTCATTGCGCCGCGTATGATCAGATTTTCGCCATTTGTCACTCCGCCTTCCAATCCTCCGGCCCGATTTGTGAGACGATAGGGCTTTTCCTTACCGGAGAGCAGTTCGTCATGAACTTCCGACCCGAATCGGCGGGCATTTTCAAATCCGTCACCGATTTCGACCCCCTTCACCGCATGGATCGACATGACAGCCAGTGCGAGCTGTCCGTCCAGTTTTCTGTCGTAATGAACGTAACTTCCTAAACCGACCGGAACACCGGAAACGATCACTTCAAAAATTCCTCCGAGAGTATCCCCTTTTTTCTTGCATGCTTTGATCGCCGCAATGGCTTTCGATTCCACTGTTCTATCCAATATTCTCACTTCGGATTTGTCGGCTTCCGCCGCGACGCTCCATGCATTCCCTTTTACAATCAGTTTGAGCAGCTGTTTATTCAAAACAGAAATCTCTTTTGTCTCTGCACTTCCTATGGAAAGAACATGGCTGCCGATATACAAGCCCAACTCTTCGAGTAATTTTCTGGCGATGGAACAGCACGCCACGCGAATTGCTGTTTCTCGCGCACTTGCACGATCGATCACATTGCGGATATCATTGAAATTATATTTTACCGAACCGACATAATCAGCGTGTCCGGGACGAGGCAGAGTGATCTTTTCGATCCCCTTTCCGTTCCCTTCAACGGACATTTTTTCCGTCCAATTCTGCCAATCCTTATTTCGTACCATCAATGCAATGGGAGAACCAAGGGTTTTTCCAAATCGAACTCCGGAAAGAATTTCAACTGTATCCGTTTCAATTCTCATGCGGCCGCCGCGGCCATACCCTTGCTGCCTGCGCCAGAGGTGATGATTAATATAATCTGCTGAGATGGAAAGACCGGCCGGAATTCCTTCAACGATCCCGACAAGTGCTTGTCCGTGAGATTCGCCTGCGGTGAAATATCGTATCATGGTATATTCTTTCGATCCTTCGATGCGTTCCGTCATGGCTCAACTTCGCTCGGCTTGACAAACGGGACGACCTCAGGATGTCTGTATTATTTTATTACTTTATGGTTTGAGTAAGATGTTCTATGAATTCCACTTGCCATTTTGTTTCAAGATCTGTCTGCTGATGATCAGTTTTTGTATCTCGTTCGTTCCTTCAAAAATCTTCAGTATCCGTGCATCACGGTAAAACCGTTCAAGCGGAAGTTCGGCAGAGAAGCCCATTCCGCCGTGGATCTGTAATGCCTGGTCTGCGATCTCGGATACGGCCTCCGAGCAGAACAACTTAACAATGGCAGCATCTAAAGTGATATCCTCCTTGTTGTCAAGTTTGAATGCCGCTTTATACACCATATTTTCCATCGCGTAAATATGCGTAGCCATATCGGACAGCATGAACTGGATCGCCTGAAATTTTGAGATCGGTTCTCCGAATTGTTTCCTTTTTTTAGAATATACGGCTGACAATTCCAGCATCTCTTTCGCTGCGCCAAAACAGGCCGCCCCTAGTCCAAGCCGGCCGGAGTTCAGCGTCTCCATCGCAACAAGAAAGCCGCGACCGTCTATTCCGATAATATTTTCTTCAGGTATCTCAACATCGTCAAACGAAATGGTGTTGGTAACGCTTCCCTTAATTCCGAGTTTTTTTTCATTCTTTCCGACACCCACTCCGCCAAAAGACTTCTCCACGACAAAACCGGTGATTCCTTTATCCGTTCTTGCAAAAACGGAGAACACATCGGCAATCGATCCATTCGTGATCCATACTTTTTCACCGTTCAATAACCACGTGTTTCCTTTTTTCTCCGCACGGGTCGTCAGGTTGAACGAGTCGGAACCGGCGCCGGTTTCCGTTAATGCAAATGCAGCGATCATTTCACCCGAAGCGAGACGCGGAAGATATTTATTTTTCAATATTTCGGATCCGCCGACCAACACCGCCTGAGCACCGATTGATTGATGCGCGCCGATCGTTGCAGCGGTCGAACCGCATACTCTTGCCACTTCTTCCTGTGCAAGACAAAAGCCCACTTTCCCAAACCCGCCGCCACCATATTCTTCGGGAATCGCGGTCCCAAAGAATCCGACCTCGGCGATCTTTTTCATCAATTCTTTAGGTATCTCTTCGTCGCGGTCTATCTGGGATGCAACGGGCCGGATCTCGGCGTTCGCAAAATCGCGCGCCATCTCCCTTAACATGTGATGCTCGGACGTAAACGGAAAATTCATACGGTTAGGTATTATCGTGAATGCATGTGTTTGTATGAATATACAAAATTAAATAAAAAGACCTCATTGATTTTTCGATCAACGAGGCCTTCGCTTTGAATGGAAAATTTTTTTAATCTTTGGGGATCATCACCGCAACAAACCTTGCCCGGTTATCGCCACCCTTTACGCGAAGCATCAATGCTTCTCCCCCTTTTTTAGATTTGATGATCTTTTCAAGTTCATTCACGGAACCGACAGGTTTTTTATCGACCTCAAGAATGATATCCCCTTCCCTTAATCCCCGGCTTGCTCCTTCCCCAAAATTTTTGATCGATGAGACGATGACACCGCCGGCTGCATCACGTTCTTTCAGGGTCCTGCTGTCCGCCCGTTTCACGGAGAAACCGAGTTTTTCAAAATCCATCGATTTAACCGATGCTTCTTCGGCACCGCCAGGACTATTTTCATCACCACCGCCGTTGGCTGCAACATTTGCCTGTTCGGTGCGCGGCTTCAACGCGATGATCTTTTCCAATTTTTTTTCATCGCGCCAGACGATCAGTTTCACTTTGTCACCCGGATGTTTCGAGGCGATATACGCCTGCAGTTCATTCGGGGCTTTCATCTGTTTCCCGTCGATTGATAAAATAATATCGCCTGCTTTCACTCCGGCCGCTTTCGCAGCTTCGCCGACCACTTCCTGAACGAACACGCCTTCCGGTTTATCCAATCCGTTTGCTTTGGCCAATGTCTCATCCACCTGTGAAATTGAAACGCCTATGTATCCCCTCTCTACTTTTCCGTGTACGATGAGATCGCTGGCGACACTTTTTGCGAGATTGATCGGGATGGCAAATGAATACCCCTGATACCGCTGATTGGTTGTCGCGATCGCCGTATTAATTCCGACCACTTCGCCATAAATATTCACCAGCGCACCGCCGCTGTTTCCCGGATTCACGGCCGCATCCGTTTGAATGAAATTCTCTACTCCATAGCTGTCTTCGATCAATCGGAGATTTCCTCTTCCAAGATAGCTGATGATGCCGGCAGTGACGGTGGAATTCAATCCCAGGGGATTCCCGATTGCCAGCGCCCATTGTCCGACCTGCACATCATCGGAATTTCCGATCATTGCAACAGGGAGATCATCTCCTTCTATCTTTACAACGGCGATATCCGTGAGAGGATCGGCACCGATGAGTTTCGCCTTGAACCGGCGCGTGTCGTTCAGCACGACTTCGATGCCGTCATCAGCGGCATTATCAATGACATGGTTATTGGTCAGAACATAGCCCTCTTTCGAAACGATCACGCCTGAACCGGCACCCTGAGTCTGGCCTTCCGGTTGATGGAAACGAAAATCCGGAAAGAATTTGAAGAACTCTTCTTCTTTTCCTTCGGGTTTTCTTGCCTTTGTTGTAACGCTGATATACACAACCGACGGTGTGGCATCCTTCGATACTTTTACAAACGCATCATTTGCCGCTTGAAGATTCAGGTCCGTCTTTGCCGGAGTTTTGTCCGAGCCAAGTTTTACCTGTTTTTGCTGCGCAAATCCGAGATCGACACCGTCAAGATCGGAGACGAGCACCGCACCGAAAATGATCCCGATAACGATAAAAAAGAATGCCGCAAGAATAGAACGTTTCATAGTTTACCTCTCCTGTAAATTTCTTCCTGGTTGTAATTATATACTGTGTAACAGCGAAAGCGATTTCAAAGTTCTCACTCCGTCAATATGGTAACGGAGAAATGATTGCACTATCGAGATGAGATCATCCCGCAGCGTATCGTTGAACGACAACAGAGTTGATTTTTCTATGGTGTTTACCTGAAAATAATGCAAGGACTTCAATAATCCCCCCGATATTTTTGTCCCGGTCGATGTCAAGTCCGGCGAGCAGTGCGGACAGATAAACTTCCCGTCGGACAATCGCAGCAACACTGATTGAAAATCGTTCTCAGAGGTCTTCCTCCGGCAATTCACGCACGATTCAAGAGTCAGTCCGAATCCGAACTGGTCGAACATTTTCACCATGAATGCGAGAAGGACATTAAGACTGTTCTTTTCTGCAGCATCAATGGCTGTCAGCGATCCGGCCAACATTGAAAATATTTTCTCGTTCTCTTCCTCGTCGTGCATCACCATGTTCATCAGTTCAATCAATGCCAGTCCGGTGAACATCTTTTCCGAATCTGTCTGCAAACGGTTCAGCGGCGTAACGATTTCGCTTTTTGATAGAAGATGAAGATCGTGTTGATCCTTTTTATAGATCACGATCGACGAAAGCGTCATTGGTTCAAGCGAAGATCCGAACTTGTTCGTTTTTTGGTTCTTCGCCCCTTTTGCAACGACCTTGATCTTTCCAAATTTCCTTGAATAAAGAGTGACGATCTTGCTCGTGTCGCGATAGTTTATTGCATGCAGCACAACGGCTTCGGTCTCAACGATCATTGTTTCACCGCTTCAGCAATGGTCCGCACATATGGTGCGCGTATGATCCCTTTTTCCGTAATAATTGCGGAGATCAATTCGTTCGGCGTAACATCGAATGCGGGATTATAGACATTCACACCATCCGGCGCCATCTGTTTCCCGAATGCACCAATGACTTCATCCACCGATCGTTCCTCAATGGGAATCTCTCCGCCATGCTGAAGAGAACAATCAATGGTCGAAGTTGGAGCCGCAATGTAAAAAGGAATTCCGTGTGCCTTAGCCACAAGCGCAAGATTATACGTACCGATCTTGTTTGCCGAATCTCCGTTTGCCGCTATTCTGTCCGCTCCGACAATGATCAGATCAATTTTTTTTGATTTGACGGTCCACGCAGCAGTATTATCGGTAATCAAAGTAGCGGGAATTCCCGCGTTCTTTAATTCCCACATCGTCAGTCTTGCACCTTGAAGCAGCGGCCGCGTTTCATCTGCATAGACGTGAATTTTTCGATTCATCATATGAGCCGTCTGAATCACACCAAACGCAGTGCCGATACCGCCTGTGGCCAGTGCGCCGGTGTTGCAGTGCGTCAGGATCTTTGCACCGGGCGGTATCAGTTCCGCACCAATGCTCCCGATCTGATCGCACATAACGCGGTCTTCCTTGTGAATGGCAACTGCTTCCGCCTCTAACTTTTCAAAGAGCGTTAATGCGTTTTCTCGTGGGTTTAGACGAAGCACATTTCTCATTCGTTCCAGCGCCCAAAAAAGATTTTTTGCGGTCGGGCGTGTTGCAGCAATGCGCCGTGCGGATTCCTCGAACAACAGTTGCATTGCTTCTTTTGATGAATTTTTTGCGGATTGAATCCCGAGAAGGATACCGTATGCCGCTGCAATTCCCAGTAAGGGAGCACCCCGCACCTTCAATCTGATGATCGCATCGGCCAGCACGGATAGATCGGACGTTTCGACATACGCTTCACGGAGAGGAAGCTCAGTTTGATCTAAAAACCGGACCGTATTGTTACGCCATTCTATACTTTTCATGGAAAAGAGGGGATTTAAACTGCAAAGACGCCGAGACACAACGAGAATGACCTTCTCTGCGGCTCGGCGTCTTTAGATTCTGAAAACTATTCGTCAAATTTTGACAACGCTTTGA
Organism: uncultured Ignavibacteriota bacterium; assembly: GCA_903958625.1. Taxonomy (GTDB): domain Bacteria; phylum Bacteroidota; class Ignavibacteria; order UBA10030; family UBA8401; genus UBA8401. The sequence continues at coordinate 9,991 of CAJBTU010000345.1, forward strand.
ACTCACGGAATCTATCCTGGATCTTTAGATAAGAAAGTTCTCGCAAACCATCGAGGGAAACCTTTTCCACACAGAATGATGCCATGGTGCTTCCATAAATAACGGCGCGCTTCATATTCTCGAACGAAAGATCATCCGTCTTTGCAAGCCATGCCGTAAAACCGGATGCGAAAGTATCGCCTGCACCGGTCGGATCAAAAATGTCTTCCAGCGGATAAGCCGGAGCCGAAAATATCTGGTCGCCATGGAATAATAATGCGCCGTGTTCGCCTTTTTTAATGATCAACGTTTTAACACCCATCGCACGGATCTTCTTTGCTGCTCGCAGAAGATTAGGATCGTTGGAAAGCAACCGCGCTTCGGAATCGTTGAGAATAAAAACATCAAAAAGAGGAATCGTCTTCATTAATTCTTCTTTTTTGGTATCGATCCAAAAGTTCATCGTATCGCCTACAACGAGCGTCGGTTTCTCTACCTGTTCCAGCACTCTGCGCTGCAGCACGGGATCGATATTTCCGAGACATATATATTTTGTCTTTTTGTAGGACTCAGGGATCTTCGGATTGAATTTTTCGAAGACGTTGAGATTAAGGGAGAGCGTGTCGCGGTTATTGAGATCATAATGATACCGGCCGGACCAACGAAATGTCTTTGCCTCTTGAATCACTTCCAATCCTGTTAGATCAACACCGCGTTCATTCAAAAAATCTATTGCGGTCTGCGGATAATCACCGCCGACAACACCGACAAGACGAACCGGTGTAGTAAAATAACTTGCCGCAACGGCGATGTACACCGCTGAACCGCCGAGAACATCATTTGCTTTTCCGAACGGTGTTTCAATATCATCAATGGCAACTGAGCCGACAACTAGTATAGACAATGCTTACTCCTTATGGTGATAAAAGATATTTTGGTCAACCTTGGTAATTGAATATTTGTTCTGCTTTAGCTTTTGAACGGCCAATATTTTCAGTCAATGGGTAAATCCGGAATAAAGCAAGACATAGCCTTAGTTCTCTGCCATACCTTTGCCTTTCGTACTTCCCCAATATCGGAAAAAATATCGGCCGAAAAAAGTATTTCGTATTTTTTGGCCGGATTCTTTTTGCAAAATTCGTGATTTATTGTAATCACCTGACATTCTCCGAGCCCACCGCAATCATACCTTGATCTTTTAGAACCAGTCGCAATGAGAGGATATGTCTGCGGTCCGACTTAGCTCAAGATTTACCGAGATGGCTGCACGAAAGAGGCATGAATTTTCATAACGCAATTTCGGAAAACTGTGCCGTATTTCTTCCCCCCAAAATGAATTCGTGGACGATGTCCAACGCCTGCACTTGTCCCGGCCATACACAGAGTTCTTTTGCACGATCTATCGGATACCATCCGAACTGGTAATGTTCGTCCGATAATACCGGATCCGTCTTTGGAGGAACTTGCGCGGCAAAGATCACGGTATGATTCAATGTATCGTGTCTAACGGAAAAGAAAGTGTTCACATGCGGCACAATCCAAAATTTTTGAGGAACATATCCGGTCTCCTCTTTCAGTTCACGCAGTGCACCCTGCAGTGCTGTCTCGCCCTTTTCGATAGAACCTGTGACGATCTGCCACAGATCAGGATAAACGTTCTCGGACAATGAGCGGCGAAGCATTAAATAACGCGGTTCGTTGTTCTCGAGAGAGAAGATACAGACTTCAATTATATTGCAAATAATTTGCGGCATTTATCGTTCTTTCAATTGAGCAATTTCATCCGCATGCAATTTTCTGATATTTCCTGCAGGCAGTTCTTCCAAATGCAGCGAACCTATCGCGACCCGCTTCAATTCTAACACGGGAAAACCGACCGCTTCAAACATTCTGCGTATTTGACGGTTCTTCCCTTCAACGATGGTGATCTCACATTCCGAAATGTTATTTTCGGAATACATCTTTGAAATGCGCGCTGGCATCGTTTCGTATCCATCATCCAATTCGATCCCTTCGGCCAATTTGCTCAATATCTCTCTCGTCAATGTTCCTTCGCAGATAACCTCATAGGTCTTCGGAAATTTTGATTCGGGATTGGTCAATTTCTCGCTCAACTGCGTATCGTTGGTGATCAATAATGCGCCGCTCGTGTCTTTGTCCAGTCTTCCGACCGGAAACAGGTGGCCGACACCTTGTGTCGCGTGGTGGTCTTTAAGCAGGTCATATACTGTTTTCCTTCCCCGTTCGTCCACCCGTGTTGTCACGACATCGATCGGTTTGTTCATCAATAAATAGATGAACGATTTTTCTTTTTTGATGGCTTCACTGTTCACCGAGATCTTGTCCTTCAAAGGATCAACACGAAACGAAAGAGACTTCACAACTCTTCCGTTAACGGAAACTATTCCGTCGGCAACAAATTTTTCCGCCTGACTCCGCGAACAGTACCCTAATTTGGAGAGGGCTCGCGGCAGACTGACAACACGTTTTGTTTGAGCAGAATTCAATCTTGTAATCCTTTCACGCCGCCGCGGGTTTTCGCACACCGCACAGCATTTCGAATTGCCTGAGATGCAACGTCGGCTGCTATCTCCGCAATAAAATCGATCGGAGCGATCACTTTCCCCGTTGAGAGAGCAAAGGAAAGGTCACCATCGAATGTTGTATGACATGGCTGAATCGCTCTCGCCATTCCGTCGTGCACGCGCTGGGCGACACGATTCGTATCGACCTTGTTCAGTTTTGCATTTGAGGCAACCACGATCAGCGTCGTATTCGTGTTCCTGGTCAGCAAGCGCTCGTTCTTAAACTTCTCCAGACGTTCGAGCGGTTCACAGTATTTTCCATTGTTTCGTGCACCCGCAATGGTCGTTCCATCCGCATCAATAATATCTCCAACCGCATTCACCACGGCAATCGCACCCACGATAATCTCTCCGGATCTCATTGATGCCGTGCCAATTCCACCTTTCATGGCGTTTTCAAATCCGTTCCACTTACCCACAACGGCACCGGTACCGGCACCAACGCTTCCTTGTTCAAAATTGTGCGATGCATTCCGACATGCATCGTAGGCATTTTTCTCTGTCGGGAAAACCGATGAACTTCCGATGTTCAGGTCGAATATTATTGCCGAAGGAACGATCGGCACTATAGCCCAGGGTGTTTTGTAGCCGATCTCTTTTTCGGCCAAATATTTCATTACACCGTTCGCTGCGCCAAGACCGAATGCGCTGCCGCCGGAGAGGAGAATTGCATGGACTTCCTGCATCTGTTTATCGGGAGCAAGGAGCGCAAGTTCCCGCGATCCGGGAGACGAACCGCGCACATCGCAGCTGGCAACGGTGTTCGGCGGACAAAGGATCACCGTACAACCGGTGATGTTCTCCTCATCGGTATAATGTCCTACGGTAATTCCCGGAACGTCTGTGATCATAATTTGATATGCGAGAGAATGATGCCGCACGCCATTGCCGCGTTGAGCGATTCCGCTTTCCCAAACTGCGGAACAAAAATTTTCTTATCTGCCATTGCCGAGATCTCAGGGGAAACCCCGTGAGATTCGCTTCCAATAATAATCACTGATCTCTTAGTAAACGAGACCTTCCGGATATCTTCACTGTTCGAGAGTTCCGTTGAAAAGACCGGAATATTTTCTTTCCGGCATAAAGTGAGGAATCCGGCAAGATCAACCTCATCGATAACCGGAAGATGAAACATCGAACCCATTGATGCCCTCACGACTTTTGGATTATACAATTCAACCGAATTGTTACCGATCACCAATGCATCAACGCCAAACCAATCGCACGTACGAACGATCGTGCCAAGGTTGCCCGGGTCGTTCATTCCATCCAGGACAACTATCATCAACGACTGTCGTTTAAGGAGTGAAGCCAGTACGCCGTCGTGCGAGCGTTTTGGAAGAACGGCGATGATTCCTTGAGCACTCACTGTATCGGAAATCGTTTCCAGTTCTTTCGTCTTCGCCGCAAACACTTCTTTCGCGGAGCGCTCAAGCTTCAACAATAATTTTGCACTTTCCACTTTCTGTACGTCGTAGATGATCGTTTCGATCTCTGCTCCTGCATTCACTGCCTCTTCAAGGCTCTTCCAGCCTTCCAAAATAAACATTCCTTCTTCTTCACGATTCTTCTTTTGAAGGAGTCTTTTGATGCTCGATAATTTTTGCTTCGACAGCATTCTCGCTTCACTCATACACACCCCAGACATCCCGTAGTGTGTCAGAAATCTCGCCGACAGAAGCATATTCCTCTACCGAACGAAGGATATGCGGCACGACATTCCCGGTCCCCTGCGCGGCGTTCTTCAAACCGGAAAGAGCAGTGGCCACCTTTTCGCTGTTCCGTTTTGACCGCACCTCGCGAAGGCTTTTCATCTGCTCGTCACGAATCGATTCGTCTACTTTCAACAAGGCAACATTCCGTGTTTCCTCCACAACAAATTCATTCACGCCGACGATAACCTTTTCTTTTTCGTCGATCGCACGCTGGTACTTGTACGCGCTGTCGGCGATCTCAGTCTGGAAATACTGCTGCTCGATCGCTTTCACCGAGCCTCCCAGTGTTTCAATCTTCATCAAATATTCTTTTACGCGGTCCTCAATTTCATTCGTCAGAGATTCTACATAATACGATCCGGCAAGCGGATCCACGGTATCCGTTACACCGGATTCATAACCGATCACCTGTTGGGTGCGCAAGGCAAGCCGCACCGATTCTTCGGTCGGCAGGGCGAGCGCTTCATCTTTCGAATTCGTATGCAATGATTGAGTTCCGCCGAGCACGGCGGCAAGCGCCTGCAGCGTAACACGGGGAACGTTTGTGTCGATCTGTTGTGCGGCCAATGATGAACCTGCCGTTTGCGAATGGAAACGCAATTTCATCGAATCCGGATTCTGCGCGCCGAACTCCTCTTTCATCATCGTTGCCCACAACCTGCGCGCGGCGCGGAATTTTGCGACCTCTTCGAACAGATTATTGTGCGCATTAAAAAAGAAGGAAAGGCGCGGAGCAAATGAATCGATGGCAAGGCCGGCATTCAGGGCGGCTCGTACATATTCCTTTGCGTTGGCAAGAGTGAACGCAAGTTCCTGCACCGCTGTCGATCCAGCTTCACGGATATGATAGCCGCTGATTGATATCGTATTCCAATTAGGAAGATTCTCGCTGCACCAGGCAAATGTATCGGTCACCAAACGCATCGATGGTTGAGGCGGGTAGATGTGCGTTCCGCGTGCAATATATTCTTTCAAAATATCATTTTGTATTGTTCCCGAAATTTTCTTGAGATCTGCGTTCTGCTTCTTTGCCAAGGCAGCATACATGCAAAGCAGGATGGCTGCCGTTGCATTGATGGTCATCGAGGTCGTAATCTTCTGCAGTTCAATTCCGTCAAAAAGGATCTCCATATCGGCAAGCGTATCGATTGCCACGCCGACTTTCCCAACCTCACCTTCACTCATCACATGATCGGAATCGAATCCCATTTGCGTCGGTAGATCGAACGCCACGGAAAGTCCGGTCGTCCCTTGCGATAACAGATATTTATACCGTTCATTCGATTGTTTTGCCGTTCCAAACCCTGCATACTGCCGCATCGTCCAGAGCCGCGAACGATACATAGCCGTGTGAACACCGCGGGTGAAAGGATACTTTCCCGGTTCGCCTATCGGTATTGCAGGATTGACGTCGGAAGCACCGTATGATTCTTTGATCGGAATTCCCGAATCGGTCGTAAAGGTCTTTGCTGACATTGGCCAGGTAATATTGTTAATTGATGAATGAACAGTGGAATGAAAATAAGAAAGATGGAGACAAGATGAAAGATGTAAGAATTGCTGACTTCGTGAGGCTTATTGACCCCTCCAGACAACACGGTTCAGCGAACGTCCATCGGACTCAAACACAATGGCCCCTTCCCTGTCTGTTCGAAGCACAGATGCGCCATGGGTCTTGAATCGCTGGATCACGCGCTTCGACGGATGCCGGAATTTATTGAACTTTGCCACAGAGACAACAACATCGTTCGGCATTACGGAAGAAACAAATTGTTCCGAACTGCTGGTGGAAGAGCCGTGATGCCCTGCCTTTACGATGTCCGACTTCACAAAATCCCCGTATACATCAACGATCTGCTTTTCCGCATCCGCCTCGGCATCTCCGGTGAATAAAATGGAAGTCTGTCCATAGAGCAGTTTGAAGACAACAGATGTTTCATTCAGATCAGTATAACCGTTCGATGAATCATTATCAAGGAAGCGTTCCGTCGGATGAAGAACATAGAGCCGGGTACCGCCGTACGAAAACATCATACCGGCTCGTGTGGTAATATGTTCAACATTCTTTCCTAACGCTTCATAGTCATTGAACAGATCCGACCTTTCTCGCTGATCGGCATCGATGGTCTGTTTTACCGGAAAGTGGCGCAATAAAAATGGGATGCCGCCAATATGGTCTGCGTGGGGGTGCGTTGCAATAAGTGCATCGACCATTGAAATACCGGCACGCCGCAAGAATGGTACCACGGTCTTTTCTCCGGCATCAAATCCCGGAACTTTAGGGCCGGCATCGACGACAGCCGTTTCTCCGGACGGGAATTGAATGACTGCACAATCTCCCTGTCCTACATCAAGAAACGTGATACGCAGATTCTTATCCGCCGGCACATCCAATGAGGTGAAGAGAAAAATATCCGCTGCGGTCAGTGATGCAAAAAGAATCCGTTTCCGGACCACGCTGTTTCCGGCATTGAAAAGGAACCCGATCAACGCGGAATACATTAGTGTCTCTTTCAGACCAAAAGTTGCCGTGTTGACAATAGCATACGGAACCTGTTCCGCCCACTTCACAAAGTTCAGGGTGATAATGGCGGTCAGATTGTTCACCTCGCTGAAACAGGATGCGATCCATGTCGCAAATATTCCCAGCAGCGCTCCGCTCAATCCAATCGTCACAATCACTCCGACGAGCGGAACAACAATGAGATTTGCAAACAATGAAACAACCGACACTTTCCCGAAATAGTACGCCGTAAACGGTATTGTTCCTATCTGTGCTGCAAGGGAAACGGCAAACAATTGCCAGAGCCATTGCATCACCTTCAATTCTTCCAGCGGTTCCGGAATCTTCGGGATCAATGCGTTGAGCTTTGGATAGAAATAGACAATAGAGAAGACAGCGGAAAATGAAAGCTGGAATCCGACATCGAACAGTTGCTTCGGTTCGAGCACAAGAATAATGACCGCGGAAACACCCAGAACATTATAGACATCTATCCGTTCTTCGAAAAGTTTCCCGATGGTGAGAACGATCATCATGATTGTTGCGCGTACAACCGATGGAGTAGCACCGGTAAGATACATGTAAAAGATCAGCGCAGCGACCGTCAGCAGAATCTTCGGTTTCCGGGAAAAACGGAGCAGACCGACCACGACCACGATGATCTCTGCCACCAGCACAACATGCGAGCCGGATACGGCAAGAACGTGGATCGTTCCGGTGTTCATAAAGGCAGATTTGATCTCCTCGGAAATATCCGTTCTATCTCCCAGCAGAAGACCAATCAGAAAATTCGCCTCGTCCCCTTTCATCGCAGTCCGGATCGTTTTGACGACAAATTCTTTCGATGGGAAAATGATATGTTCAAAAAAGAAGTTCGTCTCACGCTCCCTGGAACAAGAGACATTCGAATATCCAAAGACCGACATCGTTGCGTAGATATTATTCAATGCAAGATATTCGCGATAGCTGAATTCTCCCGGATTCCGTTCATCACCCGGCGCTTGTACGACACTCCGGAATGAAATGAAAGATCCGTACGGAATCTCTGCCGGTCTCTCCTTCGTCCGTTTATCGGCATAGATGGAGACATACGCCTTTCCCTCGACAGGGACAGAATCAGTTTCATTCCGTAATGAAAGTAGTGAGACGAGCAGCGTCGTTTTTCCGTTGTTTACTCTCGGCTCATCGATCACTTTGCAGTAGACTGTCAGCGAGTCCGTTACGGAGAGATAACGCGTGACGTGCCTGTCGCCATGAAGCTGTTCGTTGACCGAAAAAGCCGCGGCGGCGGAGAAAAACAGAAGCGGAAGTATCGAATACGAACAGGAAAGTTCCCGCCCCTTACGGTCTCTGTTCAGGAAAAATTCAATGAGAGAGAATACAAGGAAAATCAACGCAGCGGCGCCAAAGATTCTTACGTCAAGTGGTATGTAACGGGCCGTGCAAATTCCGCAGGCAATGACGAACGATCCAAGAAGTGCCGGACGGTTCTTCATACAGATTATAGTGATGCAATGTATGTAAGTATCGCCGGTGTAACGTGGGTGAGATTCTTTATACGCGATGAAAAATAGGAATGATTTTTGCCGATGACGATAAGAGGAACCGGATTCTTCGTGTGGGTTTTCACCGAAAGATCTTCAATATTGCCGTGATCGCTGATCATCAGAATGGTATCATGTTCCAAATCGCATACGGAGATCATCCCTTTAATAAATCCGTCCATCCGCTCGAGCATATCCACTGCAACCGGCATTTTTTGCGAATGTCCTGCATGATCGGTAACGAAATATTCAAAGAAAATCAGATCGACGCTTTTCCCAAACTGTGAGAACATCTTTCCGGCAGCCAGCGGATCCGTAGAATCAATTTCGGGATGACCGAGTTCCTTCCAACGTGATCCGGAAATATCAGCAGAGATCGCTCTTTGATTTTTTATTTCTTCATGAGAATTTAGTGTCTTGCCGGCCGAAATGTAGGATAACGCGATCGTCGGCACCTTGCCCCTTGGGCCGAAGATATAATCAAAATACCGCTTCGGATATCCGTTCGCAAAAAAGAATGTTTTTTTCATTTCCTGCAGCTGAACGAACAGATTCTTTTCCTTGATGACCGGAACAAGCGTTGAGTACGGATGAGGTCCGAAATGTTTTCCCACAAATTTTGAGGCATTGATCCCCGTCATAATCGCCGTCTGTCCTGTTCCGCTTTGCGGAAGTCCGGGAACGCGCAGGGTCGTGTTCACCGGGGAGAGTGATACCAAGTTGGAAGAGAATTTTTTGAACCTGTGAGACGGAAGATTACCGTTAAAAAGCTGCCGGAATGTAGGAAGGTTGGCAGAAAAAAAAGGGTTCGTAACGGAATTTTTCTTTCCGTAGCCGACACCATCCCAAAAGATGAAATAGAATGCCATAAGGATAAATCAATACGGTCAAAAGAAAACAGGAATAAATAATAGTTGGAGTGCAGTGTCTCCTAAAATATTAACTATACTTTTATAACTTCATCGCCATTAGTTCTTCGATTCTACGATCACCGTCACCGGACCATCATTGATAAGCGACACATCCATCATCGCACGAAACACTCCGCTGGAAACCTTATCCTTTCCGATAATTTCCTGCATGGAGACTACAAACCGTTCGTACAGCGGTTCGGCGGTCTGCGGCGGCGCTGCTTCAACAAAACTTGGGCGGTTTCCTTTTCTCGTGTCCGCGTACAGCGTGAACTGCGAAACGACCAACACCGAACCATTCACCTCTTTCACCGAAAGGTTCATTTTATCCTGTGCATCTTCAAAGATGCGCAATGATGCACATTTTTCGGCGAGATAATCACATTCCTTTTCCGAGTCGCCCGTACGGATGCCGAGAAAAATCAGCAATCCCTTCCCGATGCGGCTGTGCATTTGGCCGTCGATCGATACACTGGCGGAAGATACCCGTTGGATCAATGCTCGCATGATTACCGTTCAAAGTTTAGAGTGTCTATGATAACGAAAAGAACAAATGTCTTTTCACGCCTTGATAATCTTTTATCACCAGAGGATTCAAAAAATTGTATCCGCTGAATATCTTTTCAATACTTTCTGACTGATCGTACGCATGTTCTACGCCAACAATACCATTGATGACCAGCGATTCTTTTGCAATATGCGCAATCACCGGATAGAATTTCAATCCATTTTCATTGTCTGTTAAGGCGGAATTCGGCTCATACTCTTTGACTTCTTTTGATACTTCGGCGAATTCCTTCATGGAGATATACGGAGGATTGGAAAGGATACAATGGAACTGATTCGAAAATGCTGGGTCTTTCAATGTCAATACATCAATTTGCCGGAATTCGATCCTCTCCGCAACTCCGTTGTCTTCCGCATTTTTTTTTGCCAATGCTAATGCCTCTTCCGAGATATCGATAGCGAGAATGTTCGCATTCGGAATAATTTTGGCAAGACTAACCGCAATACATCCGCTCCCTGTTCCGATATCAAGAATGGATATTGCCGGTTCGTTTGATAATTTCTGCCGTACCAATTCAATCGCTTTTTCAACGAGCAGTTCGGTTTCAGGCCGCGGTATTAAAGCACGTTTATCAATTGTGAATTTCAATCCCATGAATTCTGTCTCACCCAGGATGTACTGCAGAGGCTCATGGGAAAGACGGCGCTTCAGCAATACTTTGAACCGGGCCAGTTCATCCTCGGACAGCGGCTGATCGAATTTTGTGTAGAGTTGTATCCGTTTGAATTGCAGGACATGCGCCAGCATCAATTCGATGGTGAGACGCGCATCATCTATGCTTTTTTCGGTAAGATATTCCGTTCCCCACGTTATGAGATCGAGGATCGTCCAGGTCTTTTTGGGTGAAACCGTTGAACTCAAAAATTACTTCTTTCCTTTTGTCGATCGTTCATGTTTTACTTTTGCCTTCCCGCCCTTTGCGGTAATGGTATTGTGCTTCTTCTTGTCGGCAGCCGACGAAGAATTTTTCCTGTTGTTGGATGAATGGGCGGATCCGACACGTGCGGAAAATTTTGTCGCATCGTCGTCGTCATCGTCATCAGCAGTTTTTTTCTTCTCGTATTTCTTCAAGCCGACGATCTGATCCTGGTTGAAACCGAGTTTTTCCATCTTCTCCACTTCAAAGAAGTCCTCGCCAACCTCATATTCTCCTTCCTCTTCCCCTACATCAACGTCTTCAATCTCATCTTCGATCTTTGCGGCGACAAAGATGAACCGCTTGTCGGCCTCTATCAACATCTCGAAATCTCCGAGATTCTCCGGCATGTCGAATTTCATCTCTTCGGCGCGTTCCGCCATTTCATCCCACAGTTCAAGGATCGGAACTTCCTTTGTTTTATGTGAATCCAAATATTTTTCGGCTTCAGACAATAATTTTTCGTACATAACTACCTCCTTGAACAGAATCCTTTCTCGATCATGAAATAGACCATTTATTTCTTATATCGAATTGTCCCGCCAACGATCGTCATGACAACATCCGTGGCAAGAATCTCTTTCGGTTCAACAGTCATGATATCCTTCGACAACATGACAAGATCAGCAAGCTTTCCTTCTTCAATGCTCCCTTTTTCATTTTCCATAAACTCAGCATAAGCGCCCCACATGGTGAACGCTCGCAGCGCTTCCTTCCGCGTCATTTTCTGCGAAGCAAACCATCCGCCCTGGAAAAGAGTACTGTCCCGGATTCCTTCCGGTGACAGCTGGAACTTGTTCACCACATCGGACGCATCACGCGGCAATCCGTCTTTGTCCTGACGAGTGACAGCGGCATAGAATCCCAGCAGCGGATTAGGCAGTTCGACGGGAAAATCCGAACCGGCAGGAATAATGTTGCCGTCATCAAGCAGCGAGCGCCATGCATAAGCACCAAGAACGCGGTCAGGTCCGAGCCGTGCCTGCACCCAATACATGTCGGATGTTGCATGTGTCGGTTGCATGCTTGGTATGATGTTCAATTTTTTGAATCGAGGAATGTCATCCGGTGCGATGACCTGTGCGTGTTCGATCCGTAAACGGGCATTGCGTGCCTGCGCAGGGAATTTTTTTGAAGCTTTCTCAAACTCATTCAGTGCAATATTGTTGGCCCTGTCTCCGATCGCATGCACACAGACCTGAAATCCTCTCGCTAACGCAAGTTCTGTAATGATGCGGACTGAATCGGGTGCGAACGTGATCACGCCGCGGCTTTCCGGTTCGTCGCTGTACGGCTCGATCAACGCTGCGCCGCGGGAACCCAGTGCCCCGTCCAAATAAAGTTTTATCGAACGAACGGTAAGCATTCTGTTCACGTTGTCAATGTAAGGACCGTTCTGAACCATTTCTTCGAAGAAGCGGCCGTTTCCTTCTATCAGCGCGTACACCCGCAGTGGTAACTGCTGACGGTCAACAAGATTTTTATAAATCTCAAAATCATTTCCGTTGATCCCCATATCGTGAACGCTGGTAATGCCGTACTTCAGACATTCGTCGAACGCATGATGATAGAGTGATATTTTTTCTTCCTGTGAATATTCCGGAACGACATTTCTGATGATCGATACAGCATTGTCAACAAATATACCGGTCGGATTTCCGGAAAGATCATGAAAAATAATGCCGCCGTCGATCTCAATGTTGAGATCAGTTGTCTGTTTGGCAATTTCCATTGCTTTGGAGTTTACCCAGATCGCGTGTCCATCGATCCGGTTGAGAATGACCGGATTGTCCGGTGATATTTTGTCCAGGATCGTCGAGGTCGGAAATGGTTTTTGTCCGGTACCGGTTCCCCAGTCATTCTGATCCCAGCCGCGTCCGCGGATCCATTCCCCCGGCTTTGCATTCTTCACCCGCTGTGCAACCATCTCGGCAATTTGCTGTGCCGACGTTGTCCCGTACAGATTCAATTCGGTTAGGCTTTGTCCTAATCCCATCACATGTGCATGCGAGTCGATAAGACCAGGGACGACCGCGCGTCCTTGAGCATCGATAATATTTTGAGATGTATAATGATTTTGTATATCTTGTGTGGTACCAACAGAGACAATCCTGCTTCCCCGTACGGCAATGGCTTCCGATTTCGAGTTGTCGGCATCAACTGTATAGACAGCGGCATTGATGATCAGGAGATCGGCATGTTGTTTCCGCGAAACAATGGAGACAAATGTAGAAATGGAAATGAAAACTGCTAAAAATATGAGGAGTAGTTTTTTCATGGTTGGCCGGATTTCCTTTGCCGAAAATTACAAAAGGGATATGGGAAAAGCCAATACCTTTTAAATGACTGTTATTACCTGCGAACAAATATATCTTCAACGGTAGTGTTTTTTTCATGAAAAATACTTATAGGAAATAGATGAAAGAATTCGACGAATTTGTCTCAATTATGAGACGTCTCCGGAACGAGTGTCCCTGGGACAAAGAACAGACCCACGAATCGCTCAAGAAGCATTTTGTTGAAGAAGCCTATGAGGCCCTTGAGGCCATCGACAGGAAAAACTTTAACGACCTGAAGGGAGAACTTGGAGATGTTGCGCTGCAGGTTGTTTTCCACGCAATAATAGCAGAAGAAGAAAATAAATTCACTCTTGAAGAAGTGTTCCGTGCCATCAATGAAAAATTGATACGCCGTCATCCTCATATTTACGGCGACGCAGTGATTAATTCAGGAGCAGAACAAATTGCATTATGGGATAAGATCAAGATGACCGAGGGACGCATGTCGGTGCTGGAGGGAATCCCGAATCATTATCCGGCGTTGATGAAAGCCGAGAAGGTGCAAAAGAAAGCCGCCAAGGTAGGATTCGAATGGGAAACGAGGGAAGACGTCTGGAAAAAAGTTGAGGAAGAACTTTCCGAACTGCATTCCGCCATCGAGTCCGGCGATGCAGCCCATACACACCAGGAGTTCGGCGATGTCTTATTCTCACTTGTGAATTATGCGCGGTTCATCGGCGTGAACCCCGAAGAATCGCTGCACTCAACGGTGCAGAAATTCTATACCAGATTTCAATACATCGAAAAAAAATTACAGGAACAGGGAAAAGATATTCACAAAACGAGTCTGGAAGAAATGGATGCACTGTGGAATGAGGCAAAAAAATTGTAGAATTTATTTTCCCTTAATATGATCCCGTTCCCCGAACTTCGAGTACGCATCAATGATATCCCTCACCAGGCGGTGGCGGACAACATCGTTCCTGTTGAAATAGACAAAGTCGATCCCTTCGATCTTCATCAACACATCCTGTATCTGAACAAGGCCGGACGTTGCGCTGGCCGCCAGATCGATCTGCGTTACATCGCCGGTAATGATCGCTTTGGAATTATTACCGAGACGCGTCAGGAACATTTTCATCTGCATCGCTGTGGCATTCTGCGCTTCATCAAGGATAACGAACGCATTGTGCAGCGTTCGTCCGCGCATATACGCAAGAGGAACGATCTCTATGATCCGCCGCTCCAGATACATCTTCAGTTTCTCGCTTGGCAGCATATCATCCAGCGCGTCGTACAGCGGACGAAGATACGGATCGATCTTCTGCGCCATATCGCCAGGAAGAAATCCAAGCGATTCGCCGGCTTCGACTGCCGGACGCGCAAGCACGATCTTGCTCACTTCGTTGTTCTTCAGGCTGGCAACGGCCATGGCAACGGCGAGATATGTTTTTCCCGTACCGGCAGGACCGATGGCAAAGATAATATCGTTGCGCTGGGCTTTGTCCAAATACTCGCGCTGTGTGGGTGTTTTAGCTTTAATGATGGAATTTTTTGTAAAAAGGACGGCAACGTCATTTTCTTTCAATTTTGCTGCAGAAAGTTTCACCGGAGAAATGTCGACAACAAGGTCGAGAACGGTGTTCACATCGTTTGCAGTTAAGACCCCGTTCTTGGCAAGAAGGAACTGAAGCTCATTGAATACTCTCTCGAGTTGCTGCAGTTCTTCCTCGTCGCCGCGCAGAGTGATATTGCTCCCCCGTGCGGTGATGGTTGCATCGAACCGCTGTTCGATCAGATGCAGATGCGAATCATTGTATCCAAGCAGGGACAATGCGTCAACATCATTAATGGTCAGTTTCTTTTCGATGTTATTCTTCTCCTGATTTGTGTCTTTATTAAAATTACAAATTCTTTTCTTCAAAAACAGTTTTTCAGGACTTTACAATCTGCTTTCCCGTCTTTCGTCATCACTGAAACAACGTCAAATCGGCAATCGATCTCGCCGATATTCTTCTGCTGAACGTATCCTTCCGCTGTCCGCCGCAACAACTCCTGTTTCTTCGGAGTGACCGATTCTTCCGGTTCCCCGAATGCCGTTGAACGCCGGGATTTCACTTCCACAAAGACGAGTGTATTCCCTTCTTTCGCAATGATGTCTATCTCACCGTGATTGAAGAAATAATTCTGCTCAAGGATCTCGTAACCTGTCCGTTTCAAAAAATCCGCCGCAATCTCTTCGCCAACTCTTCCTTTACTCCGCTGTGAATTTCCTTCGCTGATGGTCATTGTTCTTCCAA
>CAJBTU010000346.1 GCA_903958625.1 uncultured Ignavibacteriota bacterium
ACTTCCTGTACAGCTTTCTAAAATTGCAGTCTTAAAGTTTCCTATTCCTGCATCATATTGTATTTCCCATTTGGAATCCGGGAGATTATCATAGTAATGAACCGTAATCGTTACTGTATCTGCTGACGATGTAAAAAAATCATCGTGCAGTTTGAAGTACATAGCATTTCTACCGGTGCGATATTCAAAGGAACGGGCAAATCTGGAATACTTGTGGGATGTACTATTGATCGTTCCTCCAATGCGAAATAATCCGATTGATTCACTATCAGGATTCACCTGTGTTATGAATCTTGAATAATTCGTAGGCCAGATTTCCCACCCGGCATCATTGTAACCAGTTTGAGACTTCCTTTGGTACACTTGTCCTTGCTGTGCGGCTGCTACGTCATCCATTTTTGCACCACGACTTGCATACATCGAGTCATTACAGATTAAATTGTACCGTACCCCATTATTAATGCCGGCATTGCCGTACTTACTTATAGGGAATTTGTTTATATCTGCAGAATTCAATCCTTCATGCAAGGCAATAAACGCCCGAGTAGAACTTGATGGATAAATCTGGTTCGCATATTTATTGAAGAATCGAAACGTCTGCTGAATTGATGCATTAGCTCCAGCTTCTGTCAGCGCAGTTTGGGAAATATCCCACACGGAAAGCCCCTCATTCAATCCATTAATGGCACCCCAATAGAATCCTAACTCTATATTAATCTGATACAAAGGCCTCGTCCATGTCTGATCCATTTCAGATCTGCTAAACAATGCAAGCCCCTGCGGATTAACTATAAACGGATTCCATTGGTCAACACTTTCCTTTTCATGGCTTAAATGATGACCTCTGACGAGAGCACCCTCCTCTTTAAATCCAAATCCTTTTCCAATATTTGTCATTACCCAATTCCATTCCACCGGAGTACTGACCGGATCGACGTAATTGAACATCAAGGGGATTGAATTGTTTCCTATAGCACATGCCACTCTGAAGGAGTCAAAAGCTGCAATTCTGAAATCACGCCACGCTTTACTGGTTTTTGATAGATTATATTGAGCATCAAGAGGGTTTCCTTTATATGGAACTTCATCGCCTGTGCATCCTGTTTTCACTTGCACAAAAGCAACGTGATTCAATTTGGTATCCGGCTGAGAGCGCAAGAAGTTTCCCATCTCACGGATAAAGTGATGGTAGAGCCGCAGATAATTTGGATCCAGGTAATAGGGATAATAGGGCCATTCATGTGCGGCATCGTTTGTATACACCTTCGGCACACCGTTATCATATATCCACGAAGGAGCATTTGGTCCGAAATCTATTCCGATATACAAATACTGATTTCTATTGGTTGCTCTATCTAATGTTTCCTGCAACCCCTGCCAATTAAAATGACTACTATCATCAGGTTGGATATCGCTCCATGTCGCTTCTGAAGAATTGCCCAACAAATAGTTGTAGTTAGGGAGAGTAGGATCATAATATTCTCCATTACTTCTATCCCATACACCATACGCTTTAATAGGGAGTGCACTTTGCGAATATGCATACGTTATAAAAAATGTCACAATCATAAATGTGAACGTAAAGCTGATATGATGCCTACTAATCATTTTTTATAATCCTTACTTTCCCGGAACTTCGCGATTAATTTCTATAATATGAAAAACATCATCCTGATCGTCTGTATTCAACAATACAATATCTGATCCCCTCGGTCCATGATGTTTCATTACCGCGTCTGTTACAGTCACTATTTTTTCCTGCCATAGTCCTGTGTTATTTCCCTGAACTGACAAAGCTGTTTTCATTTCTTTTCCTGAATCATATTTTAATTTCCAGGAACCGGAATTGTTATCAAGCCAAACGATTCGAATAATCAATTTACCGGCAGGGTATTTTTCAAAGAACCGGTCATGCAATTTGAAAAAGAGCGTGTCTTTTCCTGTTTTATGCTCGAAACCTCGGGCAAATCTTCCATACGGCTGACTTTTCGGTCCGACATGCCACCATCCAACGCTTGTTTCTAATTTGTCGATTGGGTATAAGTAACGACAATAATCATCATCGATTCTATCCCATGCAACATCGTTATACCCTTTCCTCCTTCTGCTTTCCAACCCGCCAGCCAATGCAGCATCCAGATCTTCGACCACAGCACCATGGTCTGCATATTCTGCACAGATCTTTAAAACCCGATCCTTGTTTTTCTTTATTGCCGGACCATATTTTTCTTCGGGAAATCGTTTACTATCATCTGCATTCAATTCATCTCGTAAGGCACAGAACGCAACCGGCGAACGTTGAGGATATTTCTCTCCTGCATATTTATCAAATATATCCAACGCCAAGTACCATCGTGGATTTTCAAGTACATGTTCTGGAATGTTCCAAATATCCAATCCACAATGCAAACAATTCAATGCACTCCAGTATAAATTTTGTAACGAATCCTTCTGAAACCAATGATTGACAGGAACGGAACTGTTATAAATATATTCTACATTATTTTTTTGGAGCCATTCTTTCGACGGCCGCCACATTGTTTCCCCTTCTCCGCGGCTAAATATCGGGCGTTTGAGGACATTGTCATCAGTATTATATTGTTCGTACGGTTTCAGTTTCGATTTGGAACCGTTGGAACCATAGAAGTGTGACGGCACTCCCTGTTTCACAACTAATCCTTCACATTCTTTTGCACCCCATAAAACATCTTCGGTGTGGATTAATAATGACACTGGCGGGTTTCCATTTGCCTTACCTTGAAAAGCATCTACCGTAAACTTGCGGATGTACACCTGATACTCTTCCCATTCTTTCTCGGTAATATTATACTGAGGATCTTTTGGCTTCCCTTTATAGGCTTCGCCATCTCCCGTAGATCCTTCAACGGCTTGATGAAATAACACTCGATTAAAAAGTTCCGGCGGTAAACTTCGGATATGTTCAGCAAATTTTTTTATTATTCTCTCGGAATAATATTTATACTTTGTATGCATCGGGTAGGGTAGAACGGCAAAGTTTGTGTCTGCTTTGAAAGTATTGATTTCTACTTTAGGGACTCCGTTCTCAAACAGCCAGTGGGGATGCACTGGTATCAGCCATAGCAATGTAAACACATATTTATTATTTGATACGGCTTTTTTAATTATATCATCAACCAGCTCCCAGTGATAGACACCATCTTGCGGTTCAATATCTTTCCAGCCTACCACAACCGGTACTCCGCGCATTTTTGGATACGTTTCGTCAGGGGTGATTTTTCCGGTCCATTTATTCGGTGAACCGCCCGTAGAATACCAGCACCAAATACCACAGGCTTCCCGCGGCAATACACCAAGTGGATATCCCGTCCTCCCCTCGTGGCTTTGTTGTGCATTCATCAAAACCGATAGTACACATATTTTAACGAGCAATACCGTTTTACAGTATTTCATTGTCCATCCTAGGCATATTCATTACCAGATAACTCTTAAAGCAGGTTTTCTTGTCTCAACACTATACACGATCCAACTCCGTGACTGCATTGACATCACTCGTGAGTCTTTGTAATAAAAAACGGGGAACCATTTTGACCCCCCGCTTTTATATTTTCACGTCATCGTTATTTTAACAACATCATTTTTTTTGTACTGGCCTGTGAATCCATTCTTAATTGATAAAAATAGATACCACTTGCGAGCGCCTGGCCAGCACTATTTCTCCCATTCCATCGAACCTTATGTACACCTGCATTTTGTGTCTGGTTTACCAAGGATAGTATCTCTTCACCCAAAACATTGAAAATAGTAAGCGAAACGTTGCCAGTTCTGTTTGTGCTATACTTTATTTCTGTCTCTGGGTTAAATGGATTAGGGAAATTTTGTTCTAATGAAAATATTGTCGGAATGTAATGGTCATTCTCTTCAACAGAAGTTGATCGGCCCCAGCCCTTCATATCCCACCGTTCAGCATATTGCTCATACCAATTCAAATCACCAATAGGCTTTCCATCGTCTCCAACAAGGGCAGCATTTTTAATTCGTAAATCTTCGATCGGCGGCCATTCAATTGTATTATTGGGGACCGCAACACCGACAGGTTCCCAATACCAACGTAGAGGTGACTTACCTTTCAATCTGATGACATTATTGATGAAAGCAATCATACTGTAAGTGCCAACAATTGGCGTAACAAAATCAGGAAGGCCGTTTACTGTCCGGGAATATGTTTTGGTCTCAGTGAATTTTGGCCATGCTGTTTTGTTCCCGAACATACCCACCGTTCTGGTATTCATCCAAGGTGTCTGAACTGAAGCAGTATCAATATTGATGTAATTAATAACGTTATCAGTCCAACCAAACCAGTTATTCGCGACTTCGAATACTCTGTCTTTTTCCTTAGTGTACCATGTTGCATCAGAAATTGTATTACCGAGCAATGTATCAGCATCAACAATACCGACTGGCTGGCGATCTCTGGCTCCACTGATGGAACCAGCAATATCAGATTTCAATTGTCCTTGAGCAATTGTATTGTAAAAGATGTTGTTTTTGATACGTGCATCGATGTAGTTCGCTATGTTCACAGTTCGCTTTATCGTGTTGATGCAAGTGTTATGACTGAGCTCCAAATATCGAACCATATCTTTGGATATATTGATAAACAAACCTGGTGTGTTGATGTAGGTATTGTTTCGAAAAACAACAGTGTCGAGTGGTTGCCCGTTCGAGTTGTAAAAGTGACCGCGTCCATCATTACCGGATTCGTCACCACCGTTTCTGAAGAAGCTGTTTGTTACATAAATTCTATTCCATAAACCTGAACCTGTCTGTAGTGCGAATCGGTTAATGTTTTCATAGTAACAGCCGTCAATATAGTTCGTTAAACTATCCCCCTGGGTTTGGGCAATGGTCTGCGATGTACTATTCGAATTGGAAGTGAAGGAAAGGTTCGTGAAGGCAATATTCTTGAACGTAATTGGACCTGTAACCTGAAACAGGACATTGCCTGGACCGGTCCCGCTCGAGCCTTCTGCTGGTCCCACTTGAGGAGGTTTGTTGCCAAGACTCGGTTTTATTGCAACAAGTGTTAAACGACCTTTGAACAACACAACAGATGTAATCGGATACGTTTTGTTCCACAAGAGTTTATATATCTTGTGTTTTGGTGGATTATTAATACTGCCGTTGATATCCCAGAGAATCCATAGATTCAGAGCATTGAGTGGATTTCCATTATAGGTAGCCTGGATTGTTAAGGTATCCCCATTTTCTATGATTCCTTCTGAGGGGGGAGCCTGTGCTAATGTGATTTCCCAAGCGCAAAACAACAGCATGAGCATTGAAATTGTTTTTTTCATGACGAAAGCCTCCTTTAATGTTAGTTTAATAGTGTTAATTATTATTACTTACTGCTGAATTTTTCTAAAAATTTTCTTTCTGAAATGAAGCTGCTAAAAAGTATACCGTACGCCTGCCGATATTGTTGTACCGCCATACCGTTCTAGTGATGGGAACCCATTCCCCTGCATTAATTCCAAATACCGTGATTGACCGATGTTCATAATGTTGCACATGATGCTCAGGCCTTCAATGGGTAATCCCTGTTTGATGGATACATCATACCCGGTGCGAGAATCGGTATTTTTCCTTAACAACGGCTCTTCATTCGTAGAGGCAAACAAATTGTCTGTATATTTCATTGAGCCACGAATAGAGAATTCCCTGTAGTCATAGCCTACCATCAGATTGAAAATATGATTCGTTTGATCTAGCAAACGATCAGTGTAGAAAGTATCTGCATACGAATATTTTAAAGTATTAAAATCGAGTGTTCTTTTTACAGCTGGATATTCTGCATCAGAATATATTCGGGTATAGTTCACATTTATTACAAGCCCATTGAGCAGACCTGGTAGAAACCATAAATTCGATTGCCATTCGAATTCCATACCGTAGACGTGTGCCGGTCTTGGATTGTTCATTTCATAGTTTATTAAATACCCGGCCACATTTGCCACGCCGTTCTCGAGTCCATCGAATACCCCCTGCGCAAGATCCTTCTGCAGTATCATGGTCTCACCATGCGTAAAGATCTTATTTTGTATCGTTTTATGGAAACCGCCAATAGTTACTAAGCCAAGTCCGCTGCCATGAAAGGAAAACAGTACATCCCAATTCTTCGATAATTCAGGCTTTAAATAAGGATTGTTCCATTTGACGGTCTGGTCCCCGATATCCCAGGAAGGAATGATGTCGCGATATGACGGTCGAGATAACGAATGCGTAAAACTTATCCTCGTATCAAACCATTCCAATGGTCTATAAATCAAATGGATCATAGGAAGGAAATATTCGTTTTGTAGTTTTTTTGTTGCTGTTTCATTGGCAAACCATGAATTATCAGCCCACACATCATCATCGTCAACCTGTGGTAACCTGTACCCGGTATAGTTGGTCATGTTTTTTTCATAACGGAAACCTGGAATGATAGTCAATGATCCACCAACAATAAATTCCGGCATAACATATGCTGCGATATAATCTTCATTGCCAGTGTAGTCTGAATTGTAGCTATCCTTCCAAAGTTTGTAATACGCCAGGAGCTTTGTATTCACCATCCATACATGAACAGCTCGTAGTCGTTCTTCACTAACCATATTCTGCAGCTTATAATCTCCCAGCAAAAAATTATCATTGCTATAATTCGGATCCATAAACCATTTGAATCCAAAAGTGCCTCCTGTTGAAGCTAATTTTTTCCAGTCATCATCGAGCCAGTCGATATCTATGGCAAGTTGGGCCAATGAGGTTTTGAAATATCCGGACATATCCGCTTTCTTACTTTCAATGTCATGGTTCTTGCTTTGATGCATGTATTTTGTTCCAATTTTTAACTTTAATTCCAGCCACTGAGCAAGATCAAGGCGATTTGTTACATTCAGATCTAACGTTGCTTTCCGTGATTCTGTTCGTTCACTATTATATCTGATATTGTTAATGAACGCCCGATCAGGATTGAAATTTGCATATTTAGGTATATTAATGGGTGCACCCTGCCAGTCCACTGAAGCATAGTCCATCCCATTTTTATCCGTACTGTTAATAGACAGAATTTCGGGGATCTCATTTTTTGAGAAAGCGTAGCTCATTCCGCCTTCAATCTCAAAATCGCTCACGAGTTGATTTACACGAAGGGCATTTGTGATTACTGTCTGATTTTTTTCTTCAAACGATGAATTATGTCCTATATTCCCGTTATTGCTTATGTTTTCACTTCTTGTTGTTAATTTGTCAGCAGACGAACTATAGAAACTGCTCATTTTGATTTTAGTAATTGGTGTTTTATAATCCAGCACCACTGTAGCTCCTATGCGTCCTTTCATTTTGTTTATATCATCAACTAAACTCATGTTTGCAAGCCGTAATCCTGTAGTAATATTTTGATAATTAGCTGTCAGATGGTTTTCTTGATTATTCGCAGTTTCAAATGATACATTCCCAAAAGCACCAAATTCGTTATCAAAAAACCTACTGCTTCCCTGAATAACAAATTTCTGATTATCCAATGATTTGCTAAGGGAATGGTACCCATTTTGATACAGAAAATTAAATTTCGGTTGCTGAGGAGCTTCTTTGATAATTAAATTCACTCGAGCGCCGACAACATCCGCATCCTGATCAGGCATTGCAGTCTTTGTCATTTCAACACCTTCCAGCATATATTGCGAAATCATCCCAAGACTGGAGCTTCTGTCGGAAAAACTTGTTGAAGCCATATCAACACCATCGATCTGAATTTTGTTATAATTTGGGGAGAGTCCACGAACAACCAAACTAGAGCCTTTCAGTGAAACACCGGGCATTCTTCCAACTGCTTCAGCCGCATTTGCTTCAGGAACTTCTTGAATCCGCTGGGCAGAAATGACATTTGTAACACTGTTGGCACTGACTTGTTGGTTAATTGCCGCAGTTTGACCTTGTGATTGTGCCTGCACAACAACTTCTTCACCTTCTAGTACTTTCTGTTCCAGTTCAACGTTAAACTCTAGTACTTCATCAATGCTCAAGGCTATCTCAATTGTCTTTTTCTCATAACCAACGTAGGAAATGGAAAGTTTGTAAGTACCTTGAGGGATTCCTGTGAGACGGAAATTACCTCGTATATCTGCCGCAGCGCCAGTTCGGGTTTCTGTATGAAGAACCACATGTGCTCCGGGCAGCGGATCCCCTGTTTTTGCATCTTTAACAGTGCCAGTCACTGTCGATCCGTAGATTCTTCCACTCAAAAAAAACAATGAGCACGTCAGTATAAATATCTTTGCTGAAGTCATTGCTATCCTCTCTAAGAGTTATTTTTTCAAATTTGTTGGATTCATTTTCCACTCATCAAAAGCAGGTTCATTTCGTGCACTATGTAAAATGGTCTTCGCTCGTTCAATAAGATTAGGGTTTTCTTTTGCTCTATCCTGTTTTTCACTTCGATCCTGTTCCAGATCATATAGCTCAATCGATGAATTTATTCCATATCTGACGACTTTCCATTTTCCCATTCGTACTGCTTGATAAAATCCTTTCGCGGGATGCTTGAATTCCCAATAGAGATATTCATGTTCGGTTTGTTTTTGACCCATTAAAAGGGGTGCATATGAAACTCCATCTGTTTCAATTTTTGAATCGATTCCTGCTAATTCACATGCCGTTGGCAAAAAATCCCAATGCGCTGAAACATGTGCACTTGTTGTTCCTGCTGTAATTGTACCGGGCCACCACATAATCGTGGGCATACGGATACCGCCATCATACAAATCACGCTTAATTCCACGCAGCCCTCCGGAGCTGTTAAAGAAGTTTGGATCGGTACCAGCTTCCTTATGAGGTCCATTATCACTGGTGAATATGAGAAGCGTATTTTCAGCAATACCAAGATCCTTAAGCTTAGCCATTAACTTTCCCATATCTCCATCCATACGAGAGATCATCGCAGCTTTATTTTTTTCCGGTTCCGGCCAATTCTTTTTTGCATATTCACCAAGATCCGGAACTTCCATGCCTTCAAGACCAGCCTCATTATTTGCATGGGGTATGGTCAAAGCTAAATAGAGAAAAAATGATGTATCTTTGCTTTGTTCAATGAACTCTATGGATTCCTTGATAAACAGATCATGAGAATAATTAACTTTTTTTA
>CAJBTU010000347.1 GCA_903958625.1 uncultured Ignavibacteriota bacterium
ACGCATTAAAACTGTGTTCGTAAGAGCCTGCATCCTTCGTTTCATTTACTATATCAGAGATTTTCTGACCGAGTGTGTTGTAAATGTATAATTTTACATTACTTCGTTCAGGAATACTGTAATTGATTGTTGTTGATGGATTGAACGGGTTGGGGTAGTTCTGGTCAAGAGAATATGTCTTGGGAGAACCTGATTCATCTGACACTGACGTGATTGTTTGATTTACGAAGACGGAAACAGTGTTCCCCGGCGCCCCATCGTTATCAAAATTCTCTACCGCGAGGTCGAGATCACCGTCAGCATCAAAGTCCTTTGTCACAATATGGTTTGGGCCGATTCCCGTCTGTAAAGTAAAATGGGGTGCAAATGTCCCATTGCCATTGTTCAAGAAAATGCTAATACTGTTACTCTCATTATTTGGCACAGCCATGTCGATATCGCCGTCACGATCTAAATCCCCTGAGGCGACATCGTGAGGACGATACCCGAGATAATCAACTCTCGTGCCGAAGGTCCCACCGCAGTTCCCCATCAATACGGACACATAAGGAGTGTTGGGATTTGTATTTGGAACAGCCAAATCCAAACATCCGTCACCGTTATAATCCGCCAGCGATGGGCTTTGAGGATTCTGACGCACCGTATAGTCGACTCGCGAGGGGAATACGCCAGTCCCGTTATTTAACATAATTGAAACGCTTTGCGAGCCGTTATTTGTGACCACCAGGTCAGAGTCACCGTCATGATCGAGGTCAGCCGAGATGACTGTGTACGGATGAACTCCCGTAGCGTAGGTCACCGGAGCTGAAAATGTTGCATTCCCGTTGTTGAAAAAGATAGCGAGATTGTTAGAACCGAATTTTGGAACCGCCAGATCAATATCACCGTCACCATCCAAATCGGCTGTGCAAAGCTGAAGCGCATAGAGTCCGCCAATTGCAAAACTGTCGGAGAGTGTGAATCTTCCAGCACCATCGTTTAGGAGGATATAAACGCGGTTGGTGTAATAGTCAGCAGCTGCGAAATCAATGTCGCCATCTTTGTCCAAGTCAGCTGTTGCAAGACTTGGGGCATCACCGACGGCTATGCTTTCAGGCGGTGCGAATGTTGCATCACCTTTGTTCATGAGTACGGTGACCCAGCCTTTGCCATCACTGTCGAATCCCCCGCTTGGGGCCGTAGCTAAGTCAAAGCGGCCGTCTTTGTTAAAATCTGCCGAAACAATAGTATATGGTCGCAGACCGACTGTATAGTCGACTTTGGGGGCAAACATTTGTGCAAGCAGAACTGAATTAGGTGCTTCGAGAAAGATAAAAGCAACGACCAAGAAGATGATTGATTTGTGCATAGTATTCTTCTTTTCGGAGGGCAATTGCACATAACTAGTGTAACAATGCCATAAGTAATTCGTGTGTTCTAACTGGAGCTAAGCTGCGTGCAAATGCTCCATTATTTAATTTATTTCATCAACAATATTTTCTTTGTTTCTGTAAAACTGCCTGCACTCATTCTCACCAAATACATCCCGCTCGCAAAACCGGCCGCATTCCACTCCACTTCCTTCCATCCCGCAGATTGTTCTTCGTTCACGAGCGTCGCAATCTCTCTTCCGAGCAGATCGTACACAGCAAGTTTTACATTCGCTGATGATGGAAGCGAGTAACGAATTGTTGTTGTCGGGTTGAACGGGTTGGGGTAGTTTTGTGCCAACATAAATGTTTGCGGTGTTTCGGTTTCATCCTTTACTGCCGTGCCAACATGTGAGCCCTGGACACAACGGAAGCCGTAGGCGCTACCGCGATAGCCCGGGTAGGAGCCGCGGTCGCTGCGGTAGTCAACCCAGCAGTAGTCGCCGACGTAGTCGAGGTAGTGGAACGAACCGCCCCGAATCAACCGGGAATTTTGCGTCGCCGACGGACCTTTCGGGTCTGCAGTTCCGCCTGATGGATATGCCGAACCATACCAGTCCCAGCACCATTCCCAAACGTTGCCGCTCATATCATAGATGCCAAGCTCATTTGCTTTTTTTGTACCAACAGTGTGTTTTTTGTTTCCGGAGTTTGAAGAATACCAAGCAACGCTGTCTAATGTATTGCTGCCGCTGTACGTGAAGGGTGGAACGTGCGCTTGCGTTCCCCCTTTCGCTGCAAACTCCCACTCTGCTTCTGTCGGAAGCCGGTAGCCGTTGGCTGTCCATTTAACGGCATCTACATTGATGTTTAGTTCTCCCGTACGATAGACTGTGTCTTGTGCGCTTCTTGTGTAATAGACAGGTATTAGTCCATCTTTCTCCGACCGTGCATTACACCATTTTACAACATCATACCAGTTCACCATTGTGACAGGGTTGTTCGTTCCTTCCGGACTGGAACCGCTCAGCCCTGATACCATGTCCGTGTAGCCATATGTCAATGCCCAGGTCCTCACTTCTGTCCACAATTCATACGTCACTTCGTATTTGTCCATCTTGAAACTGCTGATGGTAACAGGAGTTGTCCCTGCAGTGAATGTGCCGCCGGCGACTGGAACTAAAAGCGAGTCGGTTGCAGGAATCATTTCTGATAGTGGTCGTCTCCAGACACCGGGAAAATTATTGCCTATGTCAGAAAAACGGGGGCCAGCAAAGAGATTGTCCCCAAAAACAGCGAGTGCCACGCTATTGACGTAACTAAAGCCTGTATCAACTCCTGTCCAACTTTTACCATAATCATTCGAGCAGAAAATTGACCCACCAAATTCTTTTTGCTGTGCCGATGTAATGCTGTTATTACTGGATGCAAAATTGCGTGATATTCCCGCAAACATAGTAATCCCTGAATGAGCCAGAGATGACGGGAATATATTGCCTACCCTAACCCAACTTCCACCGTTGTTCATTGAACGAGAAAATACTTTGTTCCCTTCATCGGTACCAGTGGGTTCATTCCATGATACAAAGATAATTGCACTATCAGCTTTGATAGGTAAAACATAAACAAGAGACACATTAGTAAATCCTAAATAATTCCAATTGACACCATTATTGACTGAAAGAAAGAGACCTTTATTTGTTCCTGCGAATAAATTGGTGCCGTTGACAGCAAATGAAGAGACAGCAACAGTATCAAGTGTTGTCTTAGACCAGTTTGTGCCGTTGTTCGTAGAAAGAAACACGCCTTTATCAGTCCCGGCAAAGAGATTTGTACCGCTCGATGAGTCGAGTCCTCGACCTGTCCCGTCGGTGCAAACCCTGACATAATTGCCCGTCAACCCCGTATTGATAGCTGTCCAACTTGCGCCGTTGTTAGAGGAAATGTAAACGCCACTGTCTGTTCCGGCAAAGAGATTTGTGCCAATAGATTCGAGCGAGAACACAGATTTATTGACCGGCAGGCCATTATTCAGTTTCGTCCAATCGGCACCCTTGTTCGTCGTTCGATATACGCACCCGGTTGTTCCAGCAAAAAGATTCGAGCCAGAAACCGCAAAAGTGGATACTTTGGGAAGTGGCTTAACCGGTAACCCGGAACTGATTGAAGTCCAGTTCAAACCATTATTTGTGGATACAAAGACTCCGCTATTTGTTCCCGCAAAGAGATTTCCTCCTGAAAGCACTAATGAATTCACAACCAAATCTAACGGTAATCCGGAATTGATGGCCGTCCATTCGGTTCCGTTGTTCGTAGATATAAAGATGCCGTGTATTGTTCCTGCAAACAGATTTGAACCTAAAGCGATGAGTGATTCAGAATAATATATTTGTGGTCTATCTGGATACTCCCCGGTAACTGTCCAGCTTGAGCCTTTGTCGGTGGAAAAAAAGATGCCATAGTTTGTTCCTACAAAGAGATTTGTGCCAGAGACACAAAGCGAAGATACCTTTGATTCGGAAATGACTTTAGTCCAATTTGTTCCGTTATTTGTTGATAATAAAACACACCACTGTGTTACAACAAAAAGATTTGAACCAATAGATGCAATAGAAGTTACAAATGTATTCGTAAATCCAGTATTAATCATTGTCCAACTTGCACCATTGTCGGAGGACGTATACAAGCCATTGTTAGTTCCAGCAAAGAGATTCGTTCCCATCTCTATCATTTCATTGATATATGAAAACGGAGTATTCACCGGTGACCAACTAATGCCGTTGTTGGTGGAACGAAGAATGCCATCATTCCATGTACTTAAAAATACATTCGTTTCACAGGCTGATATGTTCAGTATTTCATTATTCTTCAAAACAATATTCCAGTTTACACCACTGTTGGTGGAAAGAAAAAGACCACTATTTGTTCCGGCAAAGATATTTTCACCTGAAGCAACAAGGGCTTGAATATTTCCAGCTCCTCCAAAGCCATTGGTAGGCACCCACTGAGCATTTGATTGCGTATAAATTGTAGCAATGGCAAACATCATCACCAAACATCTCATTATCGTTTTCATACATCGCACTCCTTTCACGAGAGTAGCAATTGAGTGTTATCATTTCATCAGAATCATCTTCTTCGTTTCCACAAATGTCTTTGAATTACTGACTGATGTTGCTTCAATCCTGTAAAAATATATCCCAGATGATAATTGTGAAGCATGAAAATTGTGTTCGTAAAAACCCGCGTCCTTCGTTTCATTCACCATCTCAGAGATTTTTTGACCGAGTGTGTTGAAGATGGACAGCCTGACGGTGCTTCGTTCAGGAATGCTGTATGTGATTGTGGTGGATGGATTGAATGGGTTGGGGTAGTTTTGTTCCAACACAAATGTTTGCGGCGTATTGGTTTCACCATTTACCGCCGTGCCAACCTGTGAACCCTGGACACAACGGAAGCCGTCGACGCTGAGGGCGAGGGTGTAGTTGCGAAGGACCGGGTTGTAGTTGGAGCGGTTGGCAACCCGGCAGGCGTAGACGTAGCCGCTGGGGTCGTAGCTGGCGTTGACGAACGAACCGCCCCGAAGCAACCGGGATGACTGCGTCGTTGATGGCCCTTTCGGATCAGTCGTCCCGCCGGAAGGATACGCCGAACCATACCAGTCCCAACACCATTCAAAAACGTTGCCGCTCATATCATAGATGCCAAACTCATTCGCTTTTTTTGTGCCAACAGTGTGTGTTGCTTCTCCGGAGTTGTCATAATACCAAGCAACGCTGTCTAATGTATTACTCCCGCTATAGGTGTAACCGTGTGTGAAGTTCCCACCTCGCGCCGCAAACTCCCACTCCGCTTCTGTCGGTAATCGGTATCCGTTGGCTGTCCATTTCACTGCGTCGATATTTATGTTGATTTGTCCAATGCGATAAACCGTGTCCTGTGCGCTTCTTGTATAGTAGACAGGTGTTAGTCCGTCTTTCTCCGAACGTGCGTTACACCACTTCACAACATCATACCAATTAACAGAGTCTACAGGATTATTAGCACCTACTGGATTGTATCCATTCTTTCCTGCCGCCAAATCCGTGTAGCCGTGCGTCAGTGCCCAGTTCCTCACTGCGGTCCACAATTCATAAGTAACTTCGTATTTATCCATCTTGAAACTGCTAATCGTCACAGGAGTTGTCCCTGCTGTGAATGTGCCTCCCGTAACTGGCACCAAGAGTGAGTCGGTTGTAGTATTCATTTCGGAGAGTGGTCTGCGCCAGATACCCGGAAGGTGAATCGCCGCCGCAAAGAGTTGCCGATCTTTGACGATCAAGGCAGGAACGGACGTAAGTTCCATTCCAAAATCATTCCACGTATCCCCATAATCTTTCGAAAAGTCGATGAAGCCGGACGAAAGGCCCTCTTTGTTGACCTGATTGCTGGATGAAATTAATATGCCGTCATAATAACCCCCAACGAATAGAATAGTGTCTGTGCAAGCAAGCGACATACCCCAGGCCCGCAGACTTTCCCAAGTGGCGCCATTATCCGTAGAGCGATAAATTCTTCCATGGTTTGTTTTATTACCAGAAAAAACCTCCCGGCCTGCAACAATAACAAAAATAATCGTTCCACCATCTTTTTTGGGAATAACAGTAACTGCTAGTATATCGGATAATCCTGCATTTATCCATGAGTATCCGCCATTGGTTGTAAGCAAGAAACCTTTATCCGTTCCCGCATAGATGGTATCACCGCTTACTGCTAATGAGGTGACAGAAAAAGTATCGCGGATTGTCGATGTCCACGTGGCACCGAAGTCAGAAGAAAGAAAACCACCGCTGTCAGTTCCTGCAAATATATTCAAGCCGGAAACGGCGAGAGCACGTACAGATTGATTCGTCAATCCATTATTCACTGAACTCAAATGTGCGCCTTTGTCAATGGAACGAAAAATGCCGCGGTGAGATGTACCGGCAAAAAGATAGGTTCCTGAGGTCGCAAACGCATGAACATCCATACCCGACCAGTCGGCATTTGTAATATTCCAATTTGTACCAATTCCGGCAGAGCTATACAATCCTCCTTCAGTGCCGGCAAAAAGATTTACGCCGGAATCAAAGAATGTATTTACAGTTGGAAGAGGCACAGGCGGAAGACCGACGTTGACCGCGGTCCAGTTTGCACCATTGTTGGCAGAGAGAAAGACACCTCCGCCCTCTGTCCCGGCAAAGATATTGTTTCCCGATGTTGTAAGAGCGCTGATCCTAATGGGTGAGACACCTGTATTGACTTTTGTCCAGTTCGAGCCATTGTTCGTGGACAGAAAAACACCGGCGTTTGCGGTTCCTGCAAAGAGATTCGTTCCAATATTTGCAAATGCCGAAATTTCATAATAGCCCATTCCCTCCTGCTGAGATAGATCTTTAGGTAAGCCGTTATTGACCGCAGTCCAACCTGTACTATTGTTGGTAGAAAGATAGGCACCGTTCCAAAATGATCCAGCAACCAGATTATAACCACCTGCTCCGTTCGGGTAGCCGGTAAGTGATCGAATATATCCATCCAAACCGCTGTTGACAGCTGTCCAATGTGCGCCGTCATCGGTGGATCGATAAATCCCTCGACCATAGGTGCATGCATAAATATCAGTGCCAGTAACAGCAAGGAAAGTAATCCACTTGAATACTGTATTGTTGTATGAATATGGTAAGCCAGTATTGACAGTCGTCCACTTTGCACCGTTGTCTGTTGATAGATAGACACCTCCGTCATAGGTTCCGGCAAAGAGATTTGTACCGGAGATGGCAAGACTGTAAACATTAATATTGGTCAAGCCTGAATTGACCGCAGTCCAGCTTGTGCCGTTGTTCGTTGAAAGGAAAACCCCTCCCCAAACTCCTGCAAAAAGATTAGTGCCCATTACAGCAAGAACTCTGACACCTTCATACCGAGAACTGTCGCTGTACTGTTTTGCAAATCCGCTATTAACTGCGGTCCAGTTTGTTCCATTGTTTGTAGAGAGATAGACACCGTTGTCGGTTCCGGCAAAGATATTTGTTCCTGAAACAGCAAGAGCAGTTATTGTTGCTCCGTTGCCATATCCGCTGGTTTGCACCCACTGACCTATCAACTGTGTCGTAATCGCTCCGACAAAAATCACCATCACCAAACATCTCATCATCGTTTTCATATATCGAATTCCTTTCACGAACTGTTACTCTCAAGACTATAGATTATAGGATTAGGAGAAATACAAAAAAGATTAATAAAGAATCAATGAGTAGAAGTACTCATTTTGCTTTGTCAACACAAAACATGCCGAATTTTTACATTGAAATTTTTCGGAAATGCTAACAGAATTACAATAAGAGATAATTCTATCTTGTATGGATTTAAAATTAATTATCCGGCTGTGCCGGCGGATGGAATAAGAGAAGTTATTATTTACTTAGGACTGGTTGACACCTTCGCAGGAACCGTTACCATCTACTGTCGATGAAAACAATAAAAACTACAAGTGAAGAGAATGTCAAAAGTGAAAATGTAACTTACGAAAAGAGCCAACGGAACCTACTACATCTGCATCAAATCCCCGGACGGAAGCACTCACTGGAAATCTACGAAATGCATTAAGAAACCTGACGCATACCATTATCTCACTTCTTTTGAAGAATCATACAACAGCAAGCCAAGTGCTGTCATCCCTACATTCTCTGAGTTCTTGAAAGTGTATGAAGCAGTTCAATCATCAGTTATCAGAAAATCTACGATGGGTCTTTACAAGATTCTGGCAAAGAAGTTCACAGAACTGAATGCTGACCGTCCGCTCTCCGGGTACACTTCTCTTGAATTTGAACAGTCAGAAATAAAAAATCCCAGAATAGTCTATACTGTTCTGGGACTCATTTATTAATTCTTCCTTAACGCCTTGGGTAAGACGAAGATGAGAGTTGGTTTTATTTTTTAGGCAAATCTGTAAATGTAGCCTGTATTGAAGTAATTTGTCCACCCTTAACTGCAAATGTGAAGTTACCAGAAAGTTTATTGTCGGCAAATGCAGTAATGTTTAAGTTTTGATTGGAAGAAATATCATAACTATCGGTGCCTTTCAAAAAAGTAAAATCGGCATTATTTGTAACTAATGCTTTGGCACCTATAGAAGTATTGTTTCCTGAAGCCCAATTTATCTCAAAATAATTTTGCATTCCACCTTTATAAGCTCTAATACCTGTTCCAGTACTCCATGTCGTCCAATACGCAGAATCTGCTGTTATTAATGCACCGGCATTTTCTTTCCATGTAAATGTGGATGTAGATGTTGGCACGGTTGTGACTGGTGCCGTTACTTCATCCTTTTTGCAAGATTGAAAGGACAAGCACACTAAAATATAAAGCACAAGTGTTAGTAAATATTGTTTTTTTATCATTGTATTATTTTTAGATGGATAATTGATAATTCGTCGTCCTGTCCATAAACTTCTAGAACAATATCGCTTGCATCACCAAAGAAATCAAGTAAAATCAACTAAAGTGTTTTTAAGCACAAATATAGAAGCAAAGCAAATTGCTGGCAACTATATTTTTGCTTTATCTCCACAACCACAACATTCCGCTTTTCTCATTTCCATCGTTCCACTACTCTCCGTACAGCACTTCCATATCTGTATTTCTTCGTTAGTATTTGACTCCTGCGGCAAGGCCTATTACCATCCATACAGTAAAATTGACAAAGTGTATAAAAATTGAGGTTTGGTATACAAAACGGTATACA
>CAJBTU010000348.1 GCA_903958625.1 uncultured Ignavibacteriota bacterium
AGGGTTTCTGCAAGTGCTTCATGAATGAATGATTGGTCTTCGGGATGAACAATATTTAGTGTTAGGGATTTTTCAATTCAGATCTAAGATCCATTTTTTGCAACGGCGGGAACACTCGGGAATGCTGGATGCATGGAACGGAAAGTTCTTCCGATGATAAAACAACGAGTCTCAAAACTCATTTCGACAGTAGTCGTCCTTCAATCGCTGCGATGAGCAATTCCTGATCGACCGGCTTGGAAAAGAACAGATCAAGCCCGAGTCTCATTGCCGCACGCACAACCTTTTCGTCGCGGATCCTGCTCATAAAAAAGAACGGTATGCTTTTCAATGTTGGATGCTTCCGGAGTTTTTCATACAGAGCAAAACCATCCATCTGGTTCGGTGCAAAAATGATCTCGGTAAGAACAAGATGAGGAAAATGATTAACGATTTTCTCAAAGGCCTCTTCAACGCTCCCCACCGATATCACCTCGAAATTTCGCTGGCTTAAGAATCCCATCAAAGACGTCCGGTGATCCTTGTCCACATCCACAAGCAGTATCGTCGCTTTCGTTGGCGTACCTTTCTTCGCCTCCTGCACTTTATTCTCCAATGCCGCATGCTCGTCCGTCGTAATACCGTACCGCTGACGCATCATTTCCAGCACTTGCCGTTCATTCGTTGTCAGAACGCCGTCACGCCACGCCATACGGAGCGCATCAAGATAGGCATTATGTTTCACTTCAATTTCGATGTCAAAATGTTCTTTATTGCTTATGCTGAACATGTTCCTGACATTTTTCAATTCCTGTTCTTCTTCGTTGGTCATCTTTCCGTCAAACCATACTTCCTTCAT
The DNA here is from genome assembly GCA_903958625.1 of uncultured Ignavibacteriota bacterium. GTDB lineage: Bacteria > Bacteroidota > Ignavibacteria > UBA10030 > UBA8401 > UBA8401. The sequence continues at coordinate 839 of CAJBTU010000348.1, forward strand.
CAACTCCCGGTACATGAAGAACGCTCCATGAATTGGTTTGACGGCAGGCCCTGGTTTTACACTGGTTTGCGAAGGATCTTGCACGGGGTTTTGAGAACTCCTGAAGAATTTCTCTGCCTCGGCCTTTTGCTGCTGTTGAAGTTCTTCTATTCGGTCGGAATATGCGCGGGCGTAGGGATTCTGTGCATCGATCTTATACACTTCGGAGATCTTGTTTAGTGCAGTTTTGTAATCCTTGGCATTAATTCGTTCTTCAGCGGCCGACAACAGATTTGCTATGGCTGTCTGCTTCTCCTGCTCGCTCATTCCGGAGGCTCTTTCGTGAGAATCTCCGTGCACCCTTTTCTGCATCATCTTCACACGTTCTTTGAACGAACGGGCAAGAACATTCTTAGGGTCCAATCGCAACGCAAGATCGATCTGGACCATTGATTCATCATAACGGCCGTAACGGAAAAATTCATCCGCAGAGCGAAGATGCTTTGAAATCTGCTCTTTTTGTTGCTGTTCATCCGTTGGTTTGTTCGAGAACATTGATCCTTCCCCAAAAAATCAATAGTAAACTATCAAATGTTGGTTTGAAAGACAAGGAGAAAATAAAAAGCCGTTCACAGTGAACGGCTTACGAAATTTGAGGTTGAGAAAAAATTAAAATCTATAACTCATGGTAAAATTCAGCAGTAATGTTGTTATCGATTCGTCCGTTCTGGAAGCGTTCGCTAAGCCGGGAATGGAATATTGATTTCGGTACGATTTGAACATTCCGTAGGCGAACGCTCCGTCCAGAACAACATTCCGCTGAAGGAATATCCCTGCTCCGCCGGTGAACGTGGTCTGATCGAACGAAGTTGGATCGTCCTTATACGGCGACGGCGTCAGTGAATATCCCGCCCGTAATTTCAGGTCCGTGAACGGAACGTCAAATTCCGTGCCGATGCGGTAACTTGTTGCCGCACGAAAAACGGACTGCAGCTGTGTGTTCTTCTTTTCCATGGCCGGACTGTCGGTCCACTCGATCTGCGTCCAGTCCGTATATTCAACATCGAGCGCTATCAACAATTCCGGAAAAACATAGAACGATCCGCCGGCGCCGAATATCCACGGCGAGCTGACACCGTATTCATTGTTTGCCGAAGGTGCAGAATATTTTTTTGCGGGATTGGAAGGATTCCACGAACCGCCGTTATTGTCAAAAACGCTTTCTCCGTCATTCGTATAAGTTTCCTGTACTTTTATCGCCGTCGGACCTTTCACCATAAGTCCTATCCGAAAGATTTCCGCCCGGTACATCATTCCGAGAGTGATGTTGCTTCCGGTCAGCTCGCTGTTCAAATAACTGTCATAATAGAATTTATTGAATCGTAAATACGCCGAGTCTGCAGGGAGATTGACGGCAATATTGTTATAGAAATTCCGGGTATCCTCTTCAACATAATTACGCGTATAGTCGTACATTCCGGAATAGATATTCAGTGATACACCGACCGATATATTCTCTTCAATATCCACTGCGCCGGCAAAGGACCATTGACCTAAGTTCCCTCCTTCTTTAATTTCTCCCCGCTGATTCACATTCTTTTGTACGGCGCTATAGCCGGCAGTATTTGTCAAGTATGTTCTAAAAGGAATGTCATAGTCCCCGTCGGTATCATACAGCGATGGAATGATCGAACTCTTATCGTTGAATCCATCGAACTGCACACTCGAAGCAAAATCGGCAACCCGGTTATATCCAAAGGCAAAGACCAAACTTCCTTGCACGGTCGGGAACGGAAAAACAAATCCGATATTGTCCAACGAACTTGCCGTCGTGCTTGAACTTTTTTTCGCGGAGAAAAAAGTCGCATCGTTCGATACACCGTAACTCGAAATTCCACCCATTATTTCCAGCCTGCGCATTTGTGCAAGGCCGGCCGGATTCCATACCGAAGCGCTATAATCGTCTGAAACTCCTATATACGCATTCCCCATTCCGAGTGCGCGTGAACCGGACCCGTTCCCTTTTCCGGAATATCGTACGGCATCTTCAGAAAACTGAGCGATGGATAGCGAATGCAACAACGCAAGTGCAATAATAAAAAAAATGCAACGATTCATAATATCTCTCATTAATTATCTTGGTCTGTCCCCGCTATCGTCACGCGACGAACCATCGCTGCGGGCTCGATTGGTTGAATTTGTCGTCTCTTTTGTTTCTCTGCTTCGAGCTGAATCATTTGTTGGAGCAGGAGACGTTGAAGGCGCCACTCTCACGGCAGGCGTGGAACTGGCTGGAGCCTGTGTTGAACTGCCGGATGAAGTTTGCGGCTGTGAATATGTCGGCGATGAAATCGGAGTGCTGCGGTCTGCTTCTCTGTTTCCGTCGCGCGTTGCACCGCCGGTCCGGTTCCTCATCCCGTCACCGGTCCCCGTTGATGTGGTTGATACTGCTGAGGCCGGAGGCGCCCACCACGGACTTACGGGATTGTACGGATTCGGCCAATACGGACTTGGAACAACAATGTACGGACCATCAGCAGAACCGTCCAGCCAAAGGCGCGATGATAAGAGAATACCGTCGTGAACCGATTGTACGCCGTAATATTCCAGTTCTTCGGCCCGCTCATTCAGTTCGGTGCTGCTGTGACACGTAACGCATGATTGATGGTAATTGATGGAATACGAATTATCGGCAAACGTAGTTTTTGGCTGTGAGCGCTGTGTGTGCACAAATTCATTCGGCGTCATCAGTTTGGTATAACATCCGCCCGTGCTCAGCGCAGCCAGTATTGAAAATGCAATAACAGATCTTGTTGGAAACCGCATATTAGTCTCTCTTCCTTCCGCTTGTGCCCGTTGATGTACTTCCGCTGCTGCTTCTCGGCGGAGCGGATTGAGGATGTGAAGATTGCGATGGAGGATTGTATGACGGCTGCCGTGTCTCCCGGTTCCGCTCAACCGGACGCGCCTCGTCTTTCGGCACCGATTGTTTTACCGGCGGTGAATATCTCGGTTCATTGCGCTTGGGCTGCTCAACCGGCCGTGCATCGGTACCAGGGCGATCGCTCTTCGGCGGAGTATAGCTTGGATTTGTATTCTTTGGGCGTTCCACCGGACGCTCGTCAGTGGTTGAACTCGGCCGTTCTCTTACCGACGGAGTATAAGCCGGAACACT
>CAJBTU010000349.1 GCA_903958625.1 uncultured Ignavibacteriota bacterium
AAACCCTTGATTTTTCGCTAATTTCGAAGGTTGATGATTTTCTGATATGCGAGTTGGAAAAGCTTATCATGAATCGACCCGGATAGAACTGTTACACACGAATTGGATGAGCAAACCACGGATCGACGCAGAAATAAAATTATCCGCACGGATAATTACTGTGGTCCGTAGCGGAATATTGCGTAAGGAAACTTAAAACATCCCCGGATGTTTTCCGCTGCCGTAAACGCTAAGGAAAAGGATAGCTATTAAAAGAATTATTTGAACGATGGACAGTGCAGTAACGAAAGAATTCTTCTTCTGCATTTGCTGATCCGCATCGGCAGGGCCGTTCCCTTCAATAACAGAATTGATCAGCATTGTCCGTTTCATTCCCAGCCGCGGAGCAAGATACAATCCATTGGCTGCCAGGATAACGAAGAGAACAACTTTTACCGAAAGCCACTCTTCGGAAGGCCATTGGTTGTTCGTTCCATATCTGTTCATCATATTGCCGAAACCGGTGATAAGCAGAAGCAGTGCATTGACCGGAATGAATCGCGAAAAGATCCGCATCAAACCGGCAAGGTAAAGTCTCTTTTCCCAACTCTTTTCTTTAACGATTTGTCGATGAATGATGAATGATGCAACCACGGCTGCCGTAGTAAGACCAAAAAGAGCAACGTGAATGAAAAAATTGAATGACCATGTCATAGAACTGTTCCTTTCGTTTCATTATGATCCGGTTTTATACCGGCACTTCGTCATTGGTGCCGTGATAATTTTTCTTTCAGTAATCTCACTTCATTTAGATCGGCAATATCGTGCCGGAGAATTGCTGAGGAATGATAATACGGCAAACTCACTTTTTGCGTTAATGCATCAATGTTTGAGGAACGGATCCCGCCCCCCGGCATGATACCGATCCTTCCCTTTGATTTTGCCGCCAATAGGTTCAAAGACGAGATCCCGTCAACCGCAGACGACGCCTGGCCGGAGGTCAGGATCGTTTGAAATCCGCACTCGATCACATCTTCCAGCGCACGATTCAAATCGGTGCAAAAATCAAATGCCCGGTGGAACGTACAAGGTGTTGATCCTGCCAATTTCACTAACTGTTTGCACTGTTCTTTGTTGACGGTTCCGTTGGAGTTCAATATGCCGAAAACAAAACCATTCACGTGATATTCTTTGAAATGAAGAATATCATCGGCCATCTTCGATAATTCTTCATCAGAATAAACAAAATTACCGCCGCGGGGACGGATCATTACAAATAGATCAACGGAGATCAACTTCCTTGCCGTTTCTACCGTCCCATAATCCGGCGTGATGCCGCCTGCAGAGAAGTCCGCACACAACTCTATCCTGTCCGCACCTCCTTGTTGTGCGATCAATGCCGATTGAAGATTAAAACAGGCTATTTCGAGATTTGCAGAATTCATGTCCCCTACTTTATGGCAGATGCTGAATCCAGCAAACGGCTGCCCTCTGCATTGCGCACCGCATAATTGAATCCGCTCTGAACACAATACGCTCCATGCTCTCCCCGTTTATTCAATGCTATGAAACCGACCTGGATATCTTTTAGATTCTTTTTCCGGGTCGCCGTCAATTGCACAACTCTTTCCACCGCCTCTTTGCACGCTTGTTCCGGTGTTCTTCCCTGACGCATTAATTCCACAACCAAATGGCATCCCGCTATGCGAATAACCTCTTCGCCGTGACCCGTTGCTGTCGCCGCACCAACCTCATTATCAACATACAATCCCGCTCCAATAATCGGTGAATCCCCTACACGGCCGTGCATTTTAAATGCCATTCCACTGGTGGTGCAGGCACCCGAAAGATTACCATGTACATCCATCGCTATCATACCAATGGTATCATGGTTCTCGATATTGACGACCGGCGAATACTTGCTCTCCTTCAGCCACTCTTTCCATTCTTTTTCCGATTCTTCCACCAGAAGATTTTCTTTTACGAATCC
>CAJBTU010000350.1 GCA_903958625.1 uncultured Ignavibacteriota bacterium
CGGAAAAAGTTATTGTCTTCTTTCATTCTTTCACCAATTGTGATGCGATCTTCAGCGAGAGGGAAGAATCATACCCGCGTCGGACCAAATGTTCGTAAATACGTTTTTTCTTTGTCTGTTCCGGAAGGGAAGCAACGCGTTTCAATTTCCGTTCGGCTTCTTTCAACGCGAGAGCAAGTTCCGATTCCACGGTATAAAATTCCGGAAGGATCCTTTCCACGATGTTTCGGTCGATTCCTTTTTTGAACAATAGTTGCTTCATCGATGATTTGCCTACCGGTCTCAGTGTCATCCTGTCGCGGCAAAGCATTTTGGCGAACTCTTCGTCGTTCAGCAACTGGTTCTGTGCAAGATACTGGATCGCCTGACGGATATTGGACTCGTCGTATCCTTTTTTCTGCAGATTTTGAACGATTTCTTTTTCCGATCTTGGACGATACGACCGAAACCGCAGAGCATCACGCTTAACCGATGATTCTGTCTCTGCCTGTTGGATCTTTTCCCGTTCGGATTCCGTTAACAATTGTCCCTGGTGCAGCAGGAACCGGGCATACACATCTTCGCTGACGCTGAATGCATATTGTTCATCCACAAAAACTGAAAAGCGCGTCTTGTTCTTTTTTTGCCGTTCAATTTTAGTGATGATCATACATTCATCAATGGAAGGCCGGCAATTACGCCGACCTTCCAAAGCATTTATTTTGTTTTCTTTGCCTCTTTGGCAGGTTTTTCTTCACCGTCACCGGCTTTCGACGGTGCAGCAGCCATGATACCCAATTTAACGCGGACCTCTGTATCGATCTGTTTAGCAAGAAGATCATTCCCTATCAAAAATGCTTTCACTGAATCGCGTCCCTGACCTATCCGTTCTTCTTTGTAAGAGAACCACGAACCGCTCTTGTTGATGATATTGTGCTCAACAGCGACATCGATAAGATCACCGAGCTTCGAAATTCCCTCATTATAGAGAATGTCGAACTGAACTTCTTTGAACGGCGGGGCGACCTTATTCTTGACCACTTTTACTTTTGTGCGGTTGCCGATGATATTCGTTCCGTCTTTGATCGCTTCGATACGGCGAACATCCATACGAATGGAAGCATAGAACTTCAATGCATTTCCTCCCGTGGTCGTTTCAGGATTGCCGAACATAATCCCGATCTTCATCCGCAACTGGTTTGTGAAAATGACCGTGGTCTTCGATTTTGAAATTGCCGAAGTAAGTTTTCGAAGAGCCTGCGACATCAACCGTGCATGGACACCCATTGTGGGGTCACCCATTTCTCCCTCAATTTCGGCGCGCGGAGTTAGTGCGGCAACGGAATCGATGACAACTACATCGAGTGCGCCGCTGCGAACGAGTGTTTCAACAATCTCAAGAGCCTGTTCGCCGAATTCCGGCTGCGAAAGGAGCAGAGAGGATGTATCAACTCCGAGTTTTCGGGCATACGCGGTATCAAGGGCATGTTCCGCATCAATGAAGGCGCAAATGCCGCCGGTCTTTTGTGCTTCCGCAATGATATGAAGACAGATAGTCGTTTTACCGGATGATTCCGGTCCATAGATCTCAATCACACGGCCGCGCGGAACTCCGCCGACGCCAAGAGCGGTATCGAGAGAGATCGATCCTGTAGAGATCGCATCAATTTTCATGATTGGTCCATCGGTCAACCGCATTATTGAACCTTTTCCGTGCTGCTTTTCTATCTGTTCAATTGCGACTTTCAGTGCCTGCACTTTTGCGTCTTTGTCTTCAGCCATGGCTTATCCTTTTCTTTAAATGATGTTTTTGAAAATTGATGTAGCAAAGTAATGTTTTAGAGTATCTGAATCAAGGTTCATTTATTGCATTTTAAGGAGTTTTCTTCTTAAAAGTTCCAGCGCAGCCTGCGAAGCACGTTCCTTAAAGCGTAAACGGTTATCGCCAAAATTAAATTTTGTAGCGAAGGTAGAATCAGAATCAGAATAGCCGATCCAACAAATTCCGACAGGTTTTTCCGGAGTGCCACCCGTTGGTCCGGCAATACCAGTTGTTGAAAGTGCAATATCGGATTTTGCGCTGAGCCGAGCTCCATGCGCCATTGCTTCGGCGACCTCTTGACTGACGGCACCGTGATCGGCGATCAATTTTTCCGGAACGCCCAGTTCCCGGGATTTCAAATGATTATGATAGACGACGAATCCGCCGAGGAAATATTCAGAACTGCCGGATACATTTGTAATGCGGTTTGCGATCAATCCGCCTGTGCACGATTCCGCAGTGGAGAGTGTATAGTTATGTTCTTTCAATAAAACACCGATAACATCTTCGAGGTCTTTTTCGTCGTCGGAGTATATATACTTTTCAACTTTTGACCGGAGCGTTTGCTCTGCATGCTGAATTTTCACACGCGCCGATTCGATGGTATTGTCTTTAACGGTGATACGCAGTTTCGTTCCCAACGGGTTAGGAAGGAATGCCAGCGTTGTTGTTCCATCGGTTCCGATAATATTTTCAATGCTGCCGATTTCATGTGCGAGCATCGATTCGCCGATGCCGGTCGTTTTCATTGTTTTATGAAGGACAACTGATCCGTCATTTTTCTTCTTTAAGAACGGAATGATCCACGTATCAATCATATCTTTCATTTCGAACGGAACTCCCGGCAGAACAAAAAAATATTTATTATTCTGTTCGAATAACATTCCCGGAGCAGTACCGTTTGCGTTGGGGATAACCGTGCAGTCCTTCGGAACGAGCGCCTGATCGATATTCGACTGGATCATAGCGATATTTCTTTTTTGAGCCAACGCCTGTATGTGCGCCAGAGTTTCTTCATGAATGACGAGATCTTTTTTGAAGAAATCGCAAACCTTTTTTTTTGTAATATCGTCGTGTGTCGGTCCAAGTCCGCCGGTAACACAAACGACATCAACGCGATTATATGCCTCGGTAAAAGCATCGACGATCACTGCGGCATCATCACCAACGGTTGTCATCCGGTCGCAAGAGATACCAACGGAATTCAGTTGTTCTGCGATGTATGCCTGATTGGTATTGATGATCTGGCCGATGAGAAGTTCATCGCCGATCGTGATAATTTCAGCTTTCATTTAGAATAATTTTACCCGGAGAACGATCTGGATGATGGCATTGGTGTACAATGCTGCAACAACATCGTCCAGCATGATGTTCCATCCGCCGGTGCGTTTGTCGAAAATTGCAGCAGGATATGGTTTCAGAATATCGAGCACCCGAAAGATGACGAAGGCGAGAATGATATTGACGTAAGAGAATGGCACAAACCACATGCTCAGCCACATACCGACTATTTCATCAACCGTGACTATGCCCGGATCCTGCCCGTACACTTTTTCCATTTTTTCAGCGGCCAATCCGCCGATCCAGAAGAGCACAATGGTGCATGGAGCAAGAACATAAATATCCCTGAATCCCGGAATGAACAAACATGCAAGACCGAGAGCCGAGCCAGCAGTTCCCGGAGCCACCGGAATATAACCCGTGAGGAACCCCGAACCGATGAGCTTTGTGATGACATCGACCTTGGGCTTTTCACTTGGTATGTTATTCGGTTGTTGGTCCATGCTGTTCACGCGAAAATAAATCAGTGATAATATTTTTATTTGAATTCAAATACATGAGACCCGTTAAAGCCGTAAGCAATGTGGTGATCACCATTAAGAAATACATGATCGCTGGTGATGCGGTCATGTCAAAGAACCAGCCGAACTGCAAGTTCAGATTGTCCGAAGTGCGGACAATATAATTCACCAAAAAAAGATAAATGACAACAAGTTGAAAGAATGTCTTCGTTTTTGCAAATCCGCTGGTGTTGATCGGTTTTCCTTTGAATTCGGCGTACCCTCGCAGGCAGGTCATAAAAAGATCCCTGACGACAATAATCCATACCATCCAGGTTTCAGCATAACCGATATAGATGAACGATATGAATGCCGCGGAGGTGAGAATCTTATCCGCCAACGGATCAAGGAATTTTCCCCAGCGGGTAATAAAACCCCAGCGTCGCGCAACATATCCGTCGTACCAATCCGTTATTGCTGCAATAATGAAAATGCCGAGAGCAATCTGCTTGTCGACCGGATTCTCGGAGAACAAGTAATAGAGAAACACCGGCGTCATCAGAATTCTGAGCAGGGTCAATTGGTTCGGAGGCGAAATAGGAATTCGAAGCATCATGTAGGATAAAATAGTTTATTTTACGTCACGAATCAATATGATAGCGTTCCGCGAATACTTCTTTTTTCCGGAAAAGTAAATCCTTACATTAAAAGAAAAAAGGATCGGATATGAAAAAGCTTTTTCTGTGTATTGTTGTTGCTGTTGCATTCCTTGGCGCTCAGCCAGCCAGCCATATTGTCGTCAGCGAAGTAGCGCCCATGGGGGGTGCTTCTAGTTCATTTACGGGTGGCGAATATATCGAGTTATATAATCCCTTTTCATTGGATGTAACCTTTGGAGCGAACGCAAAGATCGTATCCGGTTCTACGACTGCTACGGCCAATGCTGCCGAATGGCAGATTTCGCTTACGGGGAAAACAATCAAAGGGTATGGGTATCTATTAATAGCAATGGCTGATGCCGCGACCACACCGGATGTAGTATTTCCGGCAAATAAGAATCTTGCAAATTCTGGCGTACGTTCTGCAGTAGCATTGGTTGACGGAGCGACATTGATCGATGTCTTTGCATGGGATATCAGCACAACGATTCCCGCAGAAGGAACGAAGTTCACACCATCGTCGACATCCTCCGATAAAAAATCATTCGCGCGAAAGAGCGGTTCTGCGGCAACGGCTAATGATAATCTCGGCAACGCCTGGGACTCAAACAATAATGCCACAGATTTTTTTGAATGCGGGACGTTAAGTGCCAATCCGCAGAATTCTGCAAGTCCAATCGAAGTAAATCCGTATGGTGTAGTTGTTGCCAACGGTTCCGGTTCGGCAACGTTGAATTCTTCCCCATGGAAATACAATTCTGCAACAACTTTGGTATTCGTGCTTTCTTCTGCCGGCGATACCGTTAAAGGATTTAAGATCACGAAACCGCTGCCGTTCAACTGGAACTTTGCTTCAATCACGGTTTCACCAAATACGGTTGCATTAACAAAAAGCGGTGATACGCTTGTTCTTAATAATTTTGTGCTGCGCGGCCAAGATAGTATTGTTGTAACGCTGCCGAATGTTACGGCAACTGATACGACCGATGAATTTTCTTTTAACGTCCGTTCTGCAAAGGATAGCGTAACATTCTCACCGCTTGTAGCCCAGCCAAAAACATTGGTGTATGGCAATCCCCGTGCGATGAATGTTGTGAAAGCAAAAAATTCCGGCGGTTCGCATGATCTAACGGGCAAGTGGGTTGTTGTTAAGGGTATAGTGACGGTTGCTAATGAATTTGGCGGTCCTACGTATTTACAGGACGCGACAGCTGCAATTGCCGTTTTTGATTCCACGGTTTCCAACAATGTGCTTCGGGGAGACGAGATTTTATTAATGGGGAAAGTCAGTCCGTACTATGATATGTTTGAATTGAATCCGGGCACAGTACTGAAAAAAATCAGTGAAGGGAATAATTTCGACACCCTATCCGTGACCATAGCCCAGGTGAAAGCGCAAGAGCAAAAGGGAGTAGAACTGTATGAGTGCCGGCTGATAAAACTGAACGCTATCACAAAAGTTGTCACAACCACCGGTTCGGCAGTGAGTTCTTGGACGACAACAGGAAGCGGAACAAATTATAAACTCATTTCCGGATCGGATTCGCTTGAGATACGCATTACAACAAAATCAAATCTTGCCAATACGGCTGTTCCATCAGGGACCTTTGATATTGTCGGCGCATTAGGACAATTCAATACGTTCTATCAGATACTTCCGCGTTCCATTGATGATATTATTGTAGTCGGTGCCGGCCCGCATATTATCAGCGGAATACCGTATGAATCGAATATTACATCGAACAGTCTTACCTTCACATGGTTGACCGATAGTCCCGGCAATTCCATTATTAATTACGGAACTACAACAGCGTACGGAAGTTCCGTTACCGATACAAATAAAACAGTGCTGCATTCTGTAACGGTGTCCGGATTAATTCCCGCTACAGTCTATCATATGCAGATCGGAACGGCAAATGACGCCGGGACAACGTACACGCAGGATAATCTTGTCTCGACTGCATCGCAGAGTTCATCGGGTGTAATGAACGTATATTTCAGTCAAAGCGTTAACACGGCCTTGGCGCGCGGCGAACAAGCACAGGTTGCAAATCTTTCTCAAAAAATAATCGCCAGGATCAATGCAGCGACATTTTCCATCGATGCATCTTTATACAGTCTCAGCGGAACGGTTGGGGCAAATATTGCAACGGCACTCATTAATGCAAAGACACGGGGCGTGAAAGTCCGGGTGATCGGTGAAGCGGATAATAAAACCACCGCTCCATGGACGACATTGTCCAATGCCGGCATCACCGTTGTTTTCGATTCTTATGATGCGCTCAATGCCGGTGCGGGTCTGATGCACAATAAATTTTTTGTGATCGACAACCGAGACGCAGCAAGTGATTTGGATGATTGGGTGTGGATGGGATCTTGGAACGCAACCGATCCGGGCACCAATGATGATGCTCAAAATGCCGTAGAGATCCAGGATAAAGCACTGGCAAATGCCTATACAACGGAGTTCAATGAAATGTGGGGAAGTGATACCGAAACGCCGAATGCAGCTGTTTCCCGATTTGGCGCACGGAAACTCAACAACACTCCTCATTCGTTTGTTGTGAAAGGTACACGGATGGAGTTGTATTTCAGTCCTTCGGATGCCACCAACAGTCAGATCGTTAAAACCCTGAACAGAGCAAATGAATCAATCAACTTTGCGCTGCTCTCGTTCACACAAAATGATATCGGCAAAGCGTTGATGGCAAAGAAAACGGCCGGAGTAAAAGTGAGAGGAGTTGTTGACAACAGGACGGATACCGGTGCGGAATATGATACTCTGCTTGCGAGTGGAATTGACATACATCTTAAAGCAAATCTTGCCGGATTTCTGCATCATAAATATGCTATCGTCAATGCAAATGGGGTGGATACAAACAAATATGTGATCACAGGTTCACATAATTGGAGCAGTTCGGCGGAGACGAAGAATAACGAAAACACATTGATCATCCGCAGCGCGCGGTTTGCTAATCTCTATCTTCAGGAGTTCTCGAAACGATACACCGATGCAGGAGGAAAAGATGTACTGCTGAGTGTCCAAAAATCCGAAACGGGAATGCCGGTTGAGTATCAATTGTCACAAAACTATCCCAATCCTTTCAATCCGTCAACACAAATTCAGTTTACCGTTGCGCATACGGGAATGGTGACGGTCACGATATTTGATATTCTTGGAAGAGCGGTAACTCATCTTGTGAACGAACAACTTGCAGCGGGGAACTATACGCTTGACTGGAATGCCGCTCGATTCTCCAGCGGAGTCTATTTCTACCGGATGCAGGCAGGGAATTTCAGCGACACAAAGAAAATGATATTGCAGAAGTAATGGTTTCAAAGTGTTTTCGGGGGTGAATGTTCATCACAGCACATTCACCTCTTTCTTTTTAGCGAAAAATGCAGTCGCTTCTCTGTTCAGCACGGAATGCAGGGGATAATCTATTTTTAATTATTACTGTGTTCCATCTGCATTCTCATTATTGCTTCTCCATTTGTCATTCGCTATTTTCCAATCGACAAACAATCAAACCGGATACGATGCTCTCAAGAACAGAAATACGTCACATCTTCAATACTTCAAAGAACTTCAACGAGTTGTTTGATGCGTTTGATTCCGCGTTGAAACAGGGGGTTGACGATGTTGAACTGTACCGGATTCTTTTCTGGAACGACTCGCTTGGCACAGATGAACTGATACTGTTTGGAGAAAAACTTGCGCGACAATACAGGCATCTTGCCTATGACGTTTATATGTGGCTGGCGAATATCTTTGAAGTGCTGTTCGGAAAGAAAGATAATTTTGAATTGGCACTAAGTTATTATCAAAAAGCCGCAGCGATCAGACCGACCGAAGCTGATCCGTACATTGATGCGTGCGACTGCTACAATCCTGACCTAAATATTCCCCCCGCAAAAATATTAATCGAGTTTCTGAAGATCGGTTATGAATTCGTCCCCAACAATAAGAATATCTGTCTTCGTCTTGCCGTGCTCAATCAGGCTATCGGTGAAACAGACCTGGCGGAATACTACCGCGTTAAGGCTGATGAGTCGGGGGAAAGTCCCATCAAATGAAACACCTCAAAGGGTACATCGCAATCTCTCTCGCGGCGATCATGTGGGGAGTTGCAGCCTCTGTGGCAAAATCATTCTTTAATAAAGCCTACGAACCGCTCATACTAGTGCAGATGCGGGTGACGCTGTCGTTTGCAGTGATGTTCCTTTTTTCCCTTGCAACCAACCGTTCACTTCTTGTTTTCAGACTGAAGGATATTCCGCATTTTCTCGTTGTCGGTATTCTTGGTGTGGCCGGATCGAACTATTTCTATTATGCCGCGATCAAGGAATCGAATGTCTCGACATCGATACTTGTTCAATACACCGCTCCGATCATGGTGATGATGTACGCGGTATTGTTCCAAAAAGAAAGATTGACGGCAGCGAAATTAACGGCCCTTGTTCTTTCGATCGGCGGGATTGTTCTTGCCATCGGCGCATATAATCCGGAAATCATTCAGGGGACGCAAAAGGGGATCATCTTTGCGCTGCTCGCGGCAGTGTCATTTTCCATTTTCAATATCAGCGGGAAATCACTGACGGAAAAATATTCCATCTGGACGGGATTGATCTACCTGCTCGGTTCTGCAACATTGTTCTGGAGTTTCATCAACACACCGCTCGATATCATCAGAGCGGATTATACAATGGAAGATTGGAAGGTCTTCGGGATCATTGCATTGATCTCAATCTTGATCCCGTACTCATTATATTATTACGGACTGAAACATATCCAATCCAGTAAAGCGATCATCATCAGCACGCTTGAACCAGTGGTTGCTATCGTTACCGAGTGGCTGTTCCTGAACGGAAGAATGGGTACTGTTCAGATCATCGGCGCCGTATGCGTGATCGCCGCCATTCTGCTTCTGCAGCGCGATTCCAAACAAGGAGAGCCGATCATTGTCAGCGAATGAATTCTCAAGATGAGAACGGTGAAAGTATGAACTATGAGACTTGAACGAAGGAAAAACAAAATATTTAAGGTGCTTGAACAACGTCAGCCGGATCTGACCGTTGTAATGGAAAATATCCATGATCCGCATAATGTCAGCGCGATGCTCCGTTCCGCCGATGCCGTAGGGATACACGAAGTGAACCTGATCTACACGACGGCAAAATATCCGAAGATCGGAAGTAAAAGTTCTTCCAGTGCGAACAAATGGATCGCAAGAAGAAAGTATCCGTCGGTGACGGAATGTTATGCTCAATTACGCAACGAAGGATTCCAAATACTTGCAACGCGTTTGGATGAAAAGGCGCGACAATTATATGATTTTGATCTTACGAAACCAACAGCCTTTGTTTTCGGGAATGAACATGCCGGCGTTACCGACGAGGCTGCGGACCTTGCGGATGCTACCGTCTACATACCGATGATGGGAATGATCCAAAGTTTGAATGTTTCCGTCGCCTGTGCCGTTACCATCTATGAAGCATTGCGACAGCGTGTAAGAAAGGGTTATTACGATAACCCACGGTTCGAAGAGCAGGTGCTGGAAAAGTTGAAAGTGGAATGGTTAATGAAATAGTAACGTTAGCAGTGTGATTATTTCGTGTTGTTCTGATGTGTCTTTCATCTTATACAAAGGTAATGCGGGCGTTTAGCAGGTTTATTTTGGTATTATATAAAATTGTTTAAAGAGGTCAAAATTGATTGATGGTACGATCAATTGGGATTCGTGAAAAGATGAATCTGTACCAAGATTGCCAGGAAGATCAGCAAAGGCCAGCCGACAACGATCCACATCCAGCCGATGGAAAGAGCAATTAATAGCAGTACGCATGAGACAAAAATCGAAAACAGATCGAATGTGTTTGTGATGAACAAGGAATTGACTGTTAAAAAAAATGTTACCGAAAGTATTGCATACGGTATGGTGATTTCAATATTGATAAAACCTGCAAAGACATAAACGGCAACAATGATAATCAGTGAAAACCAGCTTTTCGGCAATCCTTTCCCAAAGACAATTTTATAGTTCCTCCAAAACGGCATCCCTTTATCGCCGTTCTTATTGCGAGAGATGAATTCCACCAAATAACCATTCAGCATAATAAGGCCAATCCCCAGCGGGATCAGTAAAAGATACAATCCGCCGACAAGGACTTTATTGAACCACTCGTTGTCAGAAAAGACATACGAGAAAGCATTGGAAAGTCTTTTCATTTTGGGATCCGCCGTCCATAGTGATTGGAATTCGCTTTGCGTTCAAAATACGAATATGCTTCTTTTGAAATTTCCGTGATGATCCTGCCGCCGTCTGCGTCGTTCAGCAGCATTTTCGTCATAACGCAGATGATGTACGGATCGTTTTCAAGATAAACAATTCCTGCATCGCACTTGATCCCTTCTATGTCGCCGGCTTTGTTTGCGATGGGCACTGAAGGGGGGATTCCGCTTTTCAACCATCCATCTTTTTCCAATTTCATGATGGACAGCATGTCGTCGCTTGCTTGCGGCGAAACAATTTCTTTCCGCTGAAGTTTTTCAAGAATTACCATAAGATCTGCCGGAGAACTGATATTCTCCCGTCCTTCCTTTGCTGCTTGAACATCCATCATGATCCGCTGCAGTTTTGTTGAGGAACATCCGTACTTCTGCGCACCATCGTTGATATTCTTCATCCCGACAAGGTCAATAAGAAAATTCGTTGCACTGTTGTCGCTCAGGTTCATCATCAGCACGCAATAGTCACGGATGGAGAGTGAAACGGATTTCTCTCCCAGCATTGACAGGATCCCGCTTCCGCTGACCCGAGTTGCTGATGGCAACGATCTGATCTCATTCAATTTAAATTTACCTTCCGCAGCCTGCCGGTATACTTCGGCAAGAACAAAAACTTTAATCGAACTGGCCGTGGGGAAGGTCTCTTTTTCGTTGATCGAAAATTGTTCTCCTGACGCTATTTCTTTGATGGACACACCGACGATAGCATCGGACCGATCCGCGATCGCTTTGATCTTCGAAATGAATTTATCCTGAAGGAGACCGGTTTGAGCAAACAGAAACTGTGCGCAGCATATTAACAGAAGAAGATTACGCATAATATTTCCTTTTTGTATTGCACCATACTAAAGAAAGATTCAACGAAATTCAAGGAAGGCGATGAGGCCGCCAAAATATTAGAATCCCGGGAAGCAGTGCAAATAATTATTTCAGCATTACCATCCGTTTGGTCTCTGAATAGTTGCCGTATTGAAGACGATAAAAATAAATGCCGCTCGGTACATTCACGGCATCCCATGTTGCACTGTAGGTGCCGGCGTCAAGGCGCTCATCAACAAGGTCGGCAATGCGTCGGCCCAGGAGATCAAAGATATACAGTGATGTACGAATTGAATTTCCTTTTTCAGTAAACTGATCTCTATTTTCTCCTACGCAAAATGTTATTGTCGTGGTAGGATTGAAAGGATTAGGAAAATTTTGCTGTAACGAAGATACAGCCGGGATGAACGGGCGTTGTTTTTGTACCAACAACGGGACAAGATTCTTATAGAACGAAAAATTTCCGCTGTATTCACCGACGATCAGATCGTATTTTCCATCTCCATCAAAATCAGCAAATGCGGGTGTAGCATCCTGGGGGACACTGATCTTTTCAAAAAGAAGATCATTTCTTTTCCAGACAGGGGATGATGTTGATCCTGTATTTTCATAATAATAGATCATTCCGCCGCTGATGCCGATGGCAAGGTCGAAGTCTCCATCCTTATCCAGATCGACGAATGCCGGATGGGCATCCCGTGAGGCAGTGATCCCATCAATAAAACCATTCTCAGCAACAAAGACGTTGTTGCCGGTATTGATGTAAAACGTGAGTTTGGCAGCATCTTCGGCACCGACAAGCATATCGATGTTGCCGTCGTTGTCAATATCCGCCAATGCCGGTGCACTCCGGTATCCTACGTCAATGCCGGCAAAGATTGCACTGTTTTGCAAAAATGTTCCGTTATTATTGATATAGCATAGAATTGTTCCGAGCAGTTCGCCGGAGACTATATCCAGATCTCCGTCTTTATCGATATCGACGAATGTTGGTGAACTGTAAGAACCGGCATCAAGCGACGAAAACGAAGTTGTGCTCTTTTTGAAGTCAGGATGCGTTGCATTGCCATCGTTCCGAAAATATTGAAATTTACCGAGCCAGTCTCCGCTTACAAGGTCAAGGTCTCCGTCCTTATCAAAATCTCCGAGCGAGACGGTTGATGCATTTCCATCCGTCCGGATCATTTGAAAGTAGTTCGTATTCAACTGCAGTTGAGGAGCGATATTTGTTCCGATATTCTGATAGTATAAAATCTTTCCATCCGATGTTCCGTACGTCAGATCGTAATCGCCGTCACCGTCAAGATCGCAGAGCGCAGGATTTTTCCAATAGGTGGCGGTTTCAAGAACAGAAACGATTCCGCTCGTCGAGGTCCAAACCGGGACATTGATTGTTCCGGTGTTTTTATAATACAACATGGTTTGAAGATCTCGTCCCATCACAAGATCGAAGTCGCCGTCGTTATCCCAGTCTTTAAATACCGGGTAGGCATTCAAACCGATATCCGGGATTCCCGCGATCAACGAATTATCTGCAGTAAAATTTGGTGCCGTTGCAGTGCCGATGTTCCGGAAAGCCAGTGATATTCCCGGTGTGGGTCCCGCAAAAAGCGATTCACCGATGCCGACGACAAGGTCATTATCGCCGTCACCGTCCAGATCGGCGAACGCAGGTTTCGGATCCGAACCTATGAGAGTGTTGATAACAGAAAAGAGGGAAGTATCCTGTCTCCAGATAGCTTCCGTTGAATCGCCAGTGTTCCAATAAAGATACAGTCCATTGAATCCTCCGATCACCAGATCGAAATCACCGTCACGGTCCAGATCTACGGTAGCCACATAATCAGAATTTGTGTATTGATATCCTTGTGCATAGATGGATGCAAACATATTCGTGTCACGCCGAAAGAACGGCACTTTTAAAGTTCCTTTATTCGCAAAATATTCTATTCTGTCTGCACTCAGGCTGCCAATGATCAGATCAAGATCTCCATCACCGTCCAGATCGCAGTAATCCGGGGAGGAAAAATTTTGAGCCGTAACGCCGAACGGACTGAAAACGGAATCAATCTTCGTCCAAAATTGTGAATAACTTATTGTCGTAATACTAAGAAAGAGAAAAAATTGTTTGCGGAGTGCCATGATGTTCATTAAAATTAGTGGAAGCGGAAAGAAACGCAGTAATTATGAAGATAAAAAATATGGAGAATGCTCATTCTATTTCCTGGAGTAGTATTATACTACTGAAAGATTACCTAAAATTCCATGCACCTTCTCCGCATTCAAAAGTATGCGATGAAGAGTTTACTGGCATAGATAGTCTATCCGAAATTAATCTTAGCGAATGCTGTCAGAAAAATATACACACTGAGCTTTCCTAAACAAAAACGAACAAATCCATACACAATGGGTGGTTGATCCTGCGTTGCAAATCTTCCCGATTTTCTCTATTTTCCATAACGGACGATGAAACAATACAGCCCACAAACAATAACGCTTCAACGACTTCTCGTACTCCACTCCGATTACGTGAACGAGCTACAGCGGCGGAATCCTGAAACGCGCGGAACCTATGAACGCACGCTGCGGGAATTCATGCGTTGGGTCCGTTTAGAGCCCGAACTGGAATGTTCGGCAAAAGAGATAGAACGATACAAAAAATTCCTGCTCACAAAGCGAAAACTTTCGCCGGTTTCGGTGACGATGTATCTCTCTTCGGTCAGAAAGTTCTTTGACTATCTGGTAAGTAGGGGTGTGCTCGTTAGCAACGCAGCCAAACTGGTAAAAGGGGGCGCTCCGATCCAGCAGCATTCGCGGAAAAGCATTACCGTTCAGGAGGTGCAGGCATTGATCCAGGCGATCGAACGGAAGGACGAGATCGGCTTCAGGGATTTTGCTGTAGTGAAACTGATGATCAGCTGCGGACTGTCGGAGATCGAATTGATCCGTGCCGATATCGGAGATGTAAAAACGAAAAAAGGTGCGATGATGATCTCCCTGCAATTAAAAGGGATGAAGACGAAAGATCGTACGATCACTGTCCCGGCCGACGTGAGGGATGCATTAAAAAGTTATCTTGTCTTCCGAACAAATGCAAAAGAGACCGAACCATTGTTTATGAGTGCCGGAAATAGAACGCGCGGCCAGCGGATGACATCACGAGGAATTCGGGAACGGATCAATTATTATCTTGAGAAGTCCGGCGTCAAGAACGGTGAAATACGCAAGATCACTGCGCTCTCGCTTCGATTGACCGCCATAAAGATGATGGCACAGCAGGGGGCAAGTATCGAAGAGATCAAGAAAAAATTTTACATTGTTAAAGAACTGACCGTGCGGCGGTATCTTGAGAACATCAACTAACGCTGTGATAACGTCGAGTATGGCATGATCCGCAAAACATTTATCTTCCTCATAGCCGTACTGACAGGCTGCAGTTCATCCGGAACCAAACGTGAAATTCACGAGACCGGAATAGAATCTGGTACCTGGCTGGTGTATGAAGGAAGTCTGCCCTGTGCCGATTGCAGCGAAGTCAAAACGAGATTGGAACTGTTCATCGATCATGCGAATCCTGATCCGCCATTCATTCTCAAGCAAGCGTATATCGGGAAGAAAGATGAAGATCAGGCAGTGATCGATCATGGATTCTACGGCACAGTAAAATTGACATTTGGAGAAAATATTGAAACGGTGTACGAAATGAATCCTTACACTCCAAATAAAAAAATCTATTTTCTGCGAGTCAATGATGATACGCTGACCGTGCTAGATCAGAAAGCGAAAGTGATCAAATCGGAACATCAGTATCATTTAATCCGAACGGAAACTATACGGGAGAGGTAATTACCGATCTCCTTATTCACCATGACAATTATCAACTGACATATTTCACTTCTTCCGGTTACCGCCGTTGGCGAATGGCCGGCACATCAAATAGAACAACCGACAATGAGCTATAACTTCACTGAAATAGAAAAAAAATGGCAGGATTACTGGGAAACAAATCACACGTATAGAACGGGCGAAGATCTTTCCAAGAAAAAATTGTATGTCCTTGATATGTTCCCGTATCCAAGCGGTGCCGGTCTCCACGTCGGTCATCCGGAGGGTTATACAGCTACGGATATCTTTACGCGCTTTCAGCGTTTGAACGGTATAAATGTTCTCCATCCGATGGGATGGGACGCGTTCGGACTTCCGGCAGAACGGTATGCGATGCAGACCAACATCCATCCATCCGTTACGACGGAACAGAATATCAACAACTTTCGCCGGCAGATAAAAAGTCTAGGATTAAGTTATGACTGGGATCGGGAAGTTAATACAACCGATCCGCATTATTACAAGTGGACACAATGGATTTTTCTGAAGATCTATGATTCGTGGTATGATTTCCGCGCGAAGAAAGCACGTCCGATCTCGGAATTGGTGAGTGAATTTGAACAGTCCGGTTGTTCAAAGATCGATTGCCTGATGTACGGCGGTAACAGCGATATGTGTTTCAATGCCGCTGAGTGGAAAGCGATGAACGAATTGAAGAAACAGAACGTGCTGAAGGATTTTCGCCTAGCGTTTATCGCGGAGATACCTGTCAACTGGTGCGAAAAGCTTGGAACGGTTCTCGCCAACGAAGAAGTTGATGAATGGGTGGAAAAAGGATACTCCGTTGAACGCCGTCCGATGAGACAATGGATGATGCGTATCACCGCGTATTGTGAGCGGCTGCTGGAAGATGCCGAGACGCTGGACTGGCCGGCTTCCACCGTTGAGATGCAGAAAAACTGGATCGGACGTTCCGAAGGGGCCGAGGTCGATTTCGCCGTTGCAAATAATCCGGAGAAGATCAGGGTCTTTACAACACGGCCGGATACGATATTCGGTGCAACGTATATGGTGCTGGCGCCGGAACATCCGCTTGTTGATTCGGTGACGATCGACGAAAAGAAACAGGAAGTAGCGGAATACCGGAAACTGGCATCGATGAAATCGGAACTTGACCGCGGAATGGACAAGAACAAAAGCGGTGTCTTTACGGGTGGTTATGCCATTAACCCCGCAAATGGAAAACAGATACCGATTTGGATAGCCGACTATGTGCTGATGGGTTACGGATTCGGTGCGATCATGGCTGTGCCTGCGCATGATGAGCGTGATTGGGATTTTGCAAAGAAATACGAACTGCCGATCGTTGAAGTGGTGAAATCACCGCATGATGTCAATGAAAAAGTGTTCATTGCAAAAGCGGAAAGCTGTGTCAATTCGTCGAACAGCGAAGTAACCATCGATGGATTATCGTATAACGAAGCGTTTGAAAAGATCGTTACATGGTTCGGTTCAAAAGGAATCGGCAGAAAAAAAATCAATTTCAAATTACGCGATTGGCTGTTCTCACGTCAGCGGTACTGGGGCGAGCCGATTCCGATCATCCACTGGGACGACGGTACGATGAGTGCGATAAAGGAGAATGAACTTCCGCTTGTCCTCCCGAATCTGCAAAAATTTCAGCCAAGCGGCACAACGGAATCCCCTCTGGCGCTTGCCGTGGATTGGGTGAATGTTGTTGACCCGATCATGGGAAAAAAGGGGAGACGTGAAACGAACACCATGCCGCAATGGGGCGGAAGCTGCTGGTATTATCTCCGCTATATCGATCCGAAGAACGACACGATCTTCTGCGACTTGGAGAAACAAAAATACTGGATGCCGATCGATCTTTATGTTGGAGGTTCGGAACATGCCGTGTTGCATCTGATGTATGCCCGATTCTGGCATAAGGTCCTGTTCGATCTTGGTTATGTCACCACAGCTGAACCGTTCATGAAATTGCGTCATCAAGGGATCATCCTCGGCGAAAATTCAAAAAAAATGTCAAAGTCGTTGGGGAATGTCGTCAATCCGGATGATGTGACGAAGGAATATGGAGCCGATGCATTGCGGTTGTTCGAAATGTTCATGGGTCCGCTGGAAGAGATGAAACCGTGGAGCACAAAAGGTGTCGAGGGCGTTTTCCGGTTCCTGAATCGCGTCTGGCGGTTATACGTTACGGAAGAGGATACGATCAGCAGCACTATTGCGGATGTAGAGCCCGAGCCGGATTTTCTACGGCTGTTCCATCAAACGGTAAAAAAGATCACGGAGGATGTACCGGCATTACGGTTTAATACGGCGATATCGCAGATGATGATCTTTATGAATGAAGCGTATAAACTGGAAATACTTCCGAAAAAATTGATGCAGGATTTTCTTATCGTGCTGTCTCCATTTGCTCCTCATATTACGGAGGAATTATGGCATCGTATGGGGAATACCGGTTCGATCTTCACGTCTGCACAATGGGTGAAGCACGACGATGCATTAACGGTGACGGATCAGGTAGAAGTGGTGGTGCAGGTGAATGGAAAGATAAGGGCGAAGTTCAATGCACCGACCGATACGAACGAAACGGATTTGAAAACCATGGCACATGCCGAACCGAACGTGCGTCTCCATCTGGACGGGAAACAGATCGTGAA
>CAJBTU010000351.1 GCA_903958625.1 uncultured Ignavibacteriota bacterium
AGCGATGGAGCCGGTATAGGCGTGAAGAAGATTCAGTAATTAGAGACATCAGAATAATTAGTTGTCCATTGTCATTCCGAACGCAGCCCCGAAGGGGCAAGTGAGGAATCTCGATCTTATTATTTAAGGTAAAAACAAGAGTTCTCTCCCGACAAACAATGCCGTTGTACGGCATCCCGTACAACGGGACGTCGGGATCGTCACAAAGTGACCCCTTTGGGGAAATGACATTGATGTGAGATATTTCAGATGTCTTAATAAGTATAACGACGGCATCTCATACGTGATGCCGTCGCGCATGTGATGTAATATTCCAACATCATCAATTGGTGTTCTTTTGCAATTCCCACAATAAAACTGCACTTGCGCTGGCAACATTCAGCGAATCAACTCCGGCTTTCATCGGGATCGAAACAAAATCATCGCAAAGTTCCAGCACCTCGGAGGAGATTCCGGGCCCCTCGGCTCCGAAAACGATGCAACTGTTTTTCGAAAAGGATGCGCTTCGGATATCGATACTTTTTGCATGAGGATGGGCTGCGTAAAATCTTACACCGCTTTGTTTTAACCTTTTTATCTCTTCGATGGTACTATGGATGTATACGATCGGTATTTGAAAAATATTTCCCATCGAATTCCGGACGGAGCGGCGTAAATAAGGATCGCATGAGTTCGGCAGGACCAGTACGGCATCAACACCGAAGCAGACGCAGTTACGGGTGATGACACCCATATTTTCGGCATTGGTGATCCCATCGACAAGAACAAACAGGCGGTGATCTGCGGCGAGTGTATCCAATATCTCTTCCGAAGTAATTGGCTTTGGAACCTTTGCCACACCCATGATCGATTGATGCAGAACATGCCCGACAATCGTTTCCAGCAGTTTTTTCCCTCCGATAAAAACTTCTATGGTATTGGCATTTCGTTCGATCAATGTTTGATGTTCATCGAACCAATCCTGTGAGAGAAGAATGGATTGAATAACAAGTGCACTGTCCAGTAAACGCAGAATCACTTTCTCGCCTTCGGCTACAAAGATGCCTTGTTCAAGATGCTCGGCCGGGCGGCGCAATGTTTTGTACGGTTCAAGTTCCGGAAGTTCAAGCGTGGAAATATGTTGAATTGATGAGATCATCTGCTTTGGAAGTATACCAAAAGTTTGGTATTTTTATGAATAATTTTATTCTCTGCAGAAAGATTCTGCAGTCCTGATCTGTTTGTGAAAGGTTTTTCCGTAATGTCCGTTCGTACCCGTTTCGCCCCTTCACCAACCGGATATCTTCATGTCGGCGGACTTCGTACCGCTCTCTATGCGTATCTCTTTGCAAAACAAAACAATGGAACATTCATTTTACGCATTGAAGATACAGATCAATCCCGTAAAGTGGAAGGTGCAACGGAAAAATTAATTGAAGCGCTGCAATGGGCCGGCGTCGACTATGATGAAGGTCCGGGCAAAGATGGGAATCATGGCCCGTACATTCAATCGGAACGGTTGGCGATCTATCAGGCCCATGCCGTTCGGTTGCTGAACGAAGGGAATGCGTACCGTTGTTTTTGCACCGCTGAGCGGCTTGAACAGTCACGGACTGCCGGTGCGGCCATGTATGACCGTCATTGCAGAAATATCCCTTTCGATGAAGCGCAAAAAAGATCTGCGGCGGGAGAACCGAATGTTGTGCGCCTGAAGATCCCGGATGATGGTGAATTGAAATTCCACGATGAGGTCCGCGGCGATGTATCGTTTGCGTATTCGACGATCGATGATCAAGTCCTGTTAAAGACCGACGGATTTCCTACCTACCATCTTGCCGTTGTTGTTGATGACCATCTGATGGAGATCAGCCATGTTATTCGCGGCGAAGAGTGGCTGCCGAGCACTCCAAAACATATTCTCTTGTATCAGTATTTCGGATGGTCGCTTCCAAAATTTGCCCATCTTCCGTTATTGTTGAATCCTGATAAGACAAAATTAAGCAAACGCCAGGGTGACGTTGCCGTGGAAGATTATCGGGCAAAGGGATATCTCAAAGAAGCGCTTGTCAATTTCGTTGCTTTTCTTGGATGGAATCCGGGGGGAGAGCGGGAGCTTTTTTCTCTTCAGGAACTGACGAAAGAATTTTCGATCGAACGTGTAGGCAAAGCAGGTGCCGTGTTCAATATTGAAAAATTGAACTGGATGAATCAGCAGCACATGAAACTGAAATCCGATGGCGAACTGCTCCCTTTAGTGAAGCCGCTTTTCGCGGATAAAGGTTGGGGCTCGTTTTCCGATGAATACATGATCCACGTTATCGGTTTAATGAAGGAACGGGTGGTGGTGATCAACGATTTTGCCGGTGCGTGTCCTTATTTCTTCGAAGAACCGGTATCGTATGATGAAGCGGGAAGAACGAAAAATTGGAAACCGGAATCATCCGGACATCTGTTGAAACTTTTGGAAACATTGAAAACGCAGGAGCTATTTACTGCTCCTGCTGTTGAAACAGCTTTGCGTTCCACGGCTGAAGGGCTGAACATCGGCGCAGGAAAACTGATCCATCCCCTGCGGCTTGCGATATCCGGGGTTTCGAACGGTCCGTCTCTTTTTCATATGGCCGAAGTATTAGGGAAAGAGATTGTACTGCGCAGGATCAGTGTTGCATTGGAGAGATTATCCTGAGATTGTTTACAGCCGGCATTGCAAAATCAAAAATTGATTCTCGCATCATGCTTCAATATATTCATACACAATGAAATCATTCGACATCATCAAGCTTCATAACGCAGTGTTCTACGCTTACCATGGTGCGCTGACGGACGAACAGACGCTGGGGGGAAAATTTGAGGTCGACGTGGAACTGCACTGTGATCTGACGACCGCAAAGCAGACAGACAACCTTGACAAAACAGTGAACTATGAAAAAGTATATTCGCTGATGAAGAAGATCGTTACGGAAAAAAAATATTATTTGATCGAAGCGCTGGCGCATTCGCTCGGCACGGGAATCGTTGAAAATTTTTCGCAGGTCCAAAAAACGGTCGTGCGCGTTCGCAAACTTGGCGCGCCGATCCACGGTGTAGTCGATTCCGTTGAAGTGCAGATCGAAACGGTGCGATAAGAATGAAACATTCCGTCTATCTTGGTCTCGGGTCCAATGTTGGTAAAAGGGTGGAATTCCTTGCTGCTGCCATACGCGGGATCGCAGATTTTGAAAAGACGGTCGTCGATGATGTTTCGAAGGTCTATCGAACGGAGCCGGTGGGAAATGTACCGCAAAGCGAATTCCTGAATCTCGCCGTATCGGTAAGGACGGATCTGACGGTAGAGCAGTTTCATCAGAAAATGAAATGGCTGGAAAAAGAGATCGGTCGCACAGAGTCGGAGAGGTGGGGACCGAGGGAGATCGATATCGATCTGCTGCTGTTCGATGCAGTGATCATGAACAGCGAAGTTATCAGGATTCCGCACAGTGAAATGGTGAACAGGAATTTTGTGCTGCAGCCGCTTTCGGAGATCGCTCCGATGGCAGTTCATCCGGTGTTCCATAAAACGATCGGGGAATTACTTAACGAAACGACCGATCATCACGGTGTGGAGTATTCAGAAATGCACACATCACAACTATTTCCATTGATCAATGATTCAATTACAAACCCGACCGTCTGACATACGCTACATTGCTATCGAAGGGGTCATCGGTGCCGGAAAAACGACTCTGGCAAAGATGATCACCGAACGTCTTCAGGCAAAACTCGTTCTTGAAAAGTTCGAGGAGAATCCGTTCCTTGCCAAATTCTACGAAGATCCCGATCATTACGCATTTCAAACGCAGATATTTTTTCTGCTCAGCCGCTATAAACAGCAGCAGGAACTTTTTCAGGGCGACCTGTTCTACAATCATCTGGTATCCGACTATATTTTCGACAAGGATAAGATCTTCGCCTATCTTACGCTTCAGGATGACGAACTGAAACTGTATGAAACTCTTGTGACGACGATCGAAAAGAATGTTCCGATCCCGGATCTTGTCGTTTATCTTCAATCCAGCACCGACCGTCTGATGTCCAACATCAGGAAACGGGGGAGAAGCTTTGAAGAGAACATGTCGGAAGAATACATTAAAGACCTGAACGAAGCATACAATTATTTCTTCTTCCGGTATAAATCGGCGCCGTTACTCATCATCAATTCCACCGAAATAGATTTTGTGAACGAACCCGGTGATTTTGAGGACCTTCTCGAACAGATCCTCCGGAAAGACAAAGCGCCCGTGGAATATTATAATCCCAAAACGCGCGGTAAATCATGATGGGCAGGTTCATCATATGGATGATCCTTGTTTTTATTGCCGCAAAGATTCTCGGTCAGGTGATACGTTCTATACGTCTTCTGCTCACGCCGAATAAAGATGTTCTGAACCGGAAGAGCGGACAGGCCTACGGAAAACAAAAATCTATTGAAGATATTCCGTACGAAGAGATCAAGGAAAAACAATGAACAACATTGAACGATTTCTCAAAAGAATGCTTCTTCACATCATCGGACTGTTCCGTTCCGATAGAAAAATTTCTCCGCGGGAACTTCCCGTCAATCACCTGAAGAGAATCCTTATCGTCCGGCAGCATGATCAGTTGGGCGACCTGCTGATCTCAACCCCCACGATCCGCGCCGTACGGAAACGGTTCCCGAACGCCTACCTTGCCGTTGTCGTTCGTGAATACACAGCGCCGCTGATATGGGATAATCCGAATGTCGATGAGATTATCGTATTCTATGAAAAGTTCAAGAAATGGAATTTTCAGACAGTAAAATTATTCTTTGACCAACTTCGGAGAGACGGCGGATATGACTGCGCCATCGTGTTGAACACCGTTTCACGATCACTCTCATCCGACATTATTGCCGTTCTGAGCAAAGCAAAGTATATCATCGGACCGAACCATTTGAAACTCGATCCTGAATTTCCGGAAAAGATCTATAATGTTCTTACCCCGCGGTCGCAGAAGATTCAGTTGGAGATTGAGCACAATCTTGATATCGTGAAAGCCTTCGGCGTGCCGCCCGATGGATTCGAATATGACCTTGCCATCGATGATGATGACAGAATAGAAGCGGAGAAGGCACATTACGGATTACGCATCGGCGCAGCGATTGCTGTCGGCGTACATTTCGGCACGCTTGATGAGACACGAAGATTCCCGCTGGCGAAACTCGCAAAAGTGGTCGATTGGATGAAATCGACGAACGAAATAGAGGTTATTCTCATTGTCGGGCCGAATGAAGTGAAGATGCGCGAAGACTTTCTCCGGATGCTGAAATCGAAAGTCATCACTGCACCGCTTATGCCTCTGAGAGTGACTGCGGCATTCATTAAAAAAATGAATCTCTTCCTCTGCAATGACACCGGAACTCTGCACATTGCATCGGCGATGCACGTACCGACCGTCTCATTTCACAGTCTCAACGATCCCGCTGTGTGGAAACCGCCGCACGACCGGCATATAGCCGTCCGCGCCGAAGATAAAAAGATCACATCCATCACTGTCGAACAGGCGATTGAAGCAATAAAGGGGCAGGTTGACAGGATCAAATCCGCTTACTATTAACATGTTGCTCGCCGGGCTGAACCGGCATGCTTGATCATTATGACACCACAAGAACTGGAAAACGGGATACTCGAGCTAAAGAAAGAACGTAACGCTGTTATTCTTGCGCACTATTATCAGGAATCGCCGATCCAGGACCTTGCGGATTTTGTCGGCGACAGTCTGGAACTTTCCCGCAAAGCTGCATCAACCGATGCGGATGTTATTGTGTTTTGCGGCGTGCACTTTATGGCAGAAACGGCAAAGATCCTCAACCCGCAAAAACCTGTTCTACTGCCCGATCTTCTCGCAGGATGTTCTCTTTCGGAAGGATGCCCGCCTCCCGCGTTCAAAAAATTCCGTGAAGAGCACCCGGACCATCTGGCGATCACGTATATCAACTGCAGTGCCGAAGTGAAAGCGCTCAGCGATATCATCTGCACCTCCAGTAATGCCGAAAAGATCGTCAGTCAAATTCCGAAGGATCAACCGATACTCTTTTCGCCGGATAAGAATCTTGGGGCATACATCAATAAAAAAACAGGACGGAACATGTTGCTGTGGAACGGCAGTTGTATTGTTCACGAGACATTCAGCGAACGGAAATTGATCAGTTTGCAGTTGGAACATCCGGATGCAGAATTGATTGCGCATCCGGAGTGTGAAGACCATATCCTCGCCAGGGCAAAATTTATCGGATCGACAAGCGCCTTGCTGAAATATGTGCAGAGCTCTCCGCATTCGAAGTTTATCGTCGGCACGGAATACGGCATCGTTCACCAAATGATCAAGAGCACGAAAGGAAAGACATTCCTTCCGCTCCCGCCGGAAGAGAACTGTTCCTGCAACGAATGTCCTCACATGAAGCGTAATACCCTTGAAAAATTGTATCTCTGCATGAAGAATATGGATCCGCAGATCGCTATGAGTATGGAACTGCTTGAACGGGCACGCAAACCGATCGAGAGAATGCTTGCGATGAGTTAGGGAAATAGCCTAACGAGATAAATAAATGAGCGCCGATTACCAGTCTGCGCTTTACATTTTTGTAGAACAATTACTCTTTTCGTATATTATCATAATAATGAACGGTTACGAACATAGAGGAGAAATCTATGACGCCATTTAACAGACAATATGTTACCAATGAAAAGAATGAAAGGATTGCAGTACAAGTTGATATAACTACATTCCAAAAAATAGAAGAAACATTGGAAAACTTTGGGTTAATGAAATTTATCCAGGAAAACGAAGGCTCAGAATCCCTCTCAATTGCAGAAGCAAAAACATTTTATAACTCGCTTGATAAAAAGTGATTATCAAGTATCATAAAAAATTCCTGAAGGATCTGTCAATCATTCCATCTTCAGACAGAACAATAATTGAACAATTTGTATTCGAGGATATACAAAAATTTGATACTCTCTATGCTGTAAAGAAATTTGAACAAATGAGAGGATATACTTCTTACTATAAGGTCCGCTTTGGATCATATAGAGTTGGCGTAAAATTTGAAAATGATGTTCTGACGTTCGAAAGAATATTACATCGGAAGGAAATTTACCGTTTCTTTCCTTGAATGATCCCGCTCTACGCGGGATCATTATTTCTGTAGAACGAGTAACGTTTTTGTTTATTTTTAACAGTATGAAATCACTGTCACGCTGAGCGGAGTTGAAGAGTGACATAAAAAGTTACGTGAGCCCTCAATTCCGCTCGGGCTGACAAACAAAGATTGGAATGACAATGGCAACAAAAGTCTATATCGAAGACCTCTCAAAACACGCCGGCGAACAGGTAACACTTCAAGGCTGGCTTTATAACTTACGTTCAAGCGGAAAAATTAAATTTCTTCTTCTCCGGGACGGCACAGGTATCTGTCAGGGAGTTGTTGTGAAGTCTGTTGTTGGCGACGATCTGTTCAATCGCGCAGGAGAATTGACGCAGGAATCGTCGTTCAGAATGTCCGGTACGATACGTGCGGAACAGAGAGCACCCGGCGGATATGAAATGGACGTGACGAATGTTGAGATCATTTCCCTCGCCAAGGAATATCCCATTACGCCGAAAGATCACGGCGTGGAGTTCCTTGCGGACCGCCGTCATTTGTGGCTTCGGTCCTCGCGCCAGCACGCCATTATGCGCATCCGGCACGAGATTATCCGGTCGATCAGGGAATTCTTTGACGGACGAGGATTCACTCTTCTCGATGCGCCGATCTTTACTCCCGCCGCGTGCGAAGGAACATCGACATTGTTTGAAACGGAATATTTCGATCTCGGCAAAGCGTTCTTGACACAGTCGGGACAGCTGTACGGCGAAGCAGGTGCGATGGCGCTGGGAAAAGTGTACGTCTTTGGTCCGACATTCCGTGCCGAAAAATCAAAGACACGCCGGCATCTTACCGAGTTCTGGATGGTGGAACCGGAAGTTGCGTTCAACGACCTGAACGATAATATGGATCTTGCCGAAGAATTTTTGGAACATATTGTTACCAATGTTTTGAAAAACCGTATGCCGGAACTTGTTGCGCTTGAACGTAACGTAAAATTTCTGGAAGTCGTGAAGCGTCCGCTGCCGAGAATCACCTATGATCAGGCGGTTGAGATTCTTCACAAAAAAGGGATCGCGTTCGAATGGGGGAATGATCTTGGTGCTCCGGATGAAACGGTGATCTCGGAACAATTCGATCGTCCGGTGATGGTGCACCGGTATCCGTCCGCCATCAAAGCATTCTATATGAAGCGCGATCCGGAAAATGCAAAACTTGCGCTTGCCGTTGACGTTCTTGCCCCGGAAGGATACGGAGAGATCATCGGCGGAAGCCAGCGTGAAGATGACTACGATCTTCTTCTTGCACGATTGAAAGAACATAATCTTCCGCAGGAAGCGTTCGATTGGTATCTGGATCTTCGCCGATACGGTTCCGTTCCGCACGCCGGTTTTGGTCTGGGGATTGAACGGACGGTTGCGTGGATCTGCGGACTTGATCACGTCCGCGAAACGATTCCGTTCCCGAGAATGATCTACCGGCTGACACCATAAAAAAAATCAAGAGATGTTGGGTCGTTGAAATATTTCAACGACTCAAAAGAACCGGACTCATCAGTTCAATTTTTTTATAATTCAACAACGATGATGGAAACTTCACAGCAATATACCGCGCGGATTCTCTCTAATCTTGGCAGTCAGGATGCGATGAAGGTCCTGAAAACCACTCCTCAAAAGATCAAAAAGATCATTTCCGGAGCGAAAAAGAAAACCCTCTATCAAAGACCGGAACCGGGCAAGTGGTCAATAGCCGAGATCGTCGCTCATCTTGCTGAAACGGAACTCGTACTCGGCTGGAGATACCGTTCCGCCGCAGAGAAGAACGGAGTGGCGATTCAACCGTTCGATCAGGATGCATGGGCGGCTAATTCACGGTACCAGAAATCCGATGTAAAAGTGATGCTGGAAATGTTCTCCGTTATTCGTGCGGCTAATCTGAGATTCCTTGCCGGACTTCCGAAGGAAAAACTGAAGAATGTTGGTCTTCATCAGGAGCGCGGAGTAGAATCGATTCTGCACATCGCGAATTTAGAAGCAGGACATGATCTTAATCATGTGAAGCAGATCGTGAAGATCTTAAAAAAGCAGTTGAGAGGTTGAGCGCAGAAACGGGTGAGACTGCATTATCGTCAATCGATAACCGGACTCATCGGAATGCCCTTTACATCTGTACTCAACAACTTTCAACATCAGCCATTCATTCATAATTTATCAATCGGTAAAATACCTCAATGCTTAAAGCCGAACATCTTCGAAAACAATTCTCCACGGTGCTTGCCGTAGATGATGTCTCACTGGAAGTGAAACGCGGCACGATCTTCGGACTGATCGGCCCGAACGGTGCCGGAAAAAGTACGACGATCCGGATGCTTTTGAACATCATCAAACCTGATTCCGGATCGATCACCTACGACGGAATGCCGTTCAGCGATGCCATGCGGAACAGGATTGGCTACCTTCCGGAAGAGCGCGGACTTTACCGGAAGAACGGACTGCTTGATACGATCGTCTATTTCACTTCTTTGCGTGGAATTCCTGCCGAAGAAGCAAAGAGAAAAGGGATGGAGTGGCTTGAGCGGTTCAATCTTCAATCCTATGCAAAACGGAAAGTTGAAGAGCTTTCAAAAGGGAATCAGCAGAAAGCTCAATTCATCACAACCATCCTTCACAATCCCGACCTCGTTATTCTGGATGAACCATTTTCCGGTCTCGATCCGGTGAACCAGATCGTGATGAAGGACATTTTTGCCGAATTGAAGCAGCAGGGGAAAGCGATCATCTTTTCTACGCATCAGATGGAAACCGCGGAAAAATTATGCGATGAACTCTGTCTGATCAACCGTGGCACGATCGTACTGGAAGGAACCGTGAAACAGGCAAAACAGCGCTTTGGGATCAATTCGCTTCATCTTGAATTTGACGGTGACGGAAAATTCCTTTCCAATCTTCCTTTTGTGAAAAAAGCGACCGTGTATGAGAATTATGCAGAGCTGTCGCTGAATGGCAGCATTTCATCGAACGAAATTCTTTCGGCGATATTGCCGAAACTTGAACTGCGGAAGTTTGAATTCGTTGAACCGTCGTTGAATACGATCTTTTTAGAAGTGGTTGGACTGTCCGTCGAGGAAATTGAAAAGGAGAAGACGGAGATTCAACAGAAGCAGCACGTTCCTGTGCCGTCAATTAAGAATCCGGAGATCAAGAAACAGCAAACGTCATTGGTGCTTGGATTGTTGGCAGCAGTCGTCGGCGTGATTCTCTATTTTACCGGCAAGGATACGGGAATGCTGGCCGGTGTCGGCGCTGTCGTTTCTGTCGTATCGTTCATCCGTCTTCAAAAAGCGAAGGTAAAGATGAAACAGGAGAACGCACATGAATAAGATACTGGCTGTTGCGCGATGGGAATTTATTGAAAAAGTGAAAACGAAGGCGTTCATCATAGGATTATTTATGACGCCGCTGATTATGGGAATTTTCACCGTCCTTCCGACACTTCTGGCGGACAAAGGGGATGAAAAGACAAAAACATTTGGAGTGATAGACGAAACCCATATTTTTGCCGACATGATCAATGCCCGTATGCTCGAAAAACATAAACTGGAAGACGGGACTCCGAACTATACGATCAAAGAAATTATTGATGAGAATACGGAGACAGAACATCTTAAGATCTTAGGAACGGCGCAACTGGCTTCAGGCGAAATTGAAGGATATTTTGTCATCCCGAACGATGTGCTGGAAAAAGGGAAAATTGAATATCGTGCCGAGAATGTCGGCAATGCGCGCGATCAGAATCGTTTTTCTAAAGTGCTGGAAGATATTATTATTGAGCGGCGTTTGCAGTCCGGCGGATACGATGCGCCAAAGATCAGAAAATTGATGACGGAAGTCGAGATCAAGACGTTCAAAGTATCGAAGAAAGGTGGTGAGAAGGAATCCAGTTTCATGGAGACATTTTTCACTGGTTATATCTTCATTATGCTGCTGATGTTTCTCGTTCTTTCGTCAGGACAAATGCTGATCCGAAGCGTTATAGAAGAAAA
Organism: uncultured Ignavibacteriota bacterium; assembly: GCA_903958625.1. GTDB lineage: Bacteria > Bacteroidota > Ignavibacteria > UBA10030 > UBA8401 > UBA8401. The sequence goes on from CAJBTU010000351.1 coordinate 11,166, forward strand.
GGCCAACCGCATTGTGGAAGTTCTTGTTTCTTCCTGTTCGTCGCAGGAACTGATGTCCGGTAAGATCATCGGATTGTCTCTGCTTGGTCTCACGACGGTTGCCTTCTGGGGATTGATTCTTGTGGGAGTGAACATCGCAACGCCGGTCCCGTTCGTTGCTATCGACAATATGATGCTTCTGCTCGTCTATTTCATTCTTGGGTACTTTATGTATGTCGGTATCTTCATCATCGCCGGTTCCACGGTCTCAACGGAACAGGAAGCGCAGCAGATGACCGGATACATCACGATCTTCCTTGTGCTGCCGATTGCTTTTGCCGTGCCGCTGATGTTCAATCCCGATTCAATGCTGGTAAAGATACTTTCGCAGATCCCGCTGCTTACGCCGACAATGATGGCGCTGCGGCTCTCCGTGCAAGCGCCGGAATGGTGGGAGATTGCACTCTCGCTGACAACACTGGTGGTGACGATCTATGGTTTGATGTGGACGGCAGGGAAGGTCTTCCGCATCGGTATTCTGATAACGGGGAAGAAACCGAGCCTGCGGGAGATCTACGGATGGTTAAAAAATGATTAATGTTTACAGAAAATATTCTCATCATGAAAATATTTTTTGAGATGAGTTCTAAAAATTCGTAGATTGTCATAGTGTATTTATAAAATTCGAAGGAATGGAAATGAAACGAACCCTTATTGCCGCAGTAACTATCCTGATGTTCGTCTTGATCTCCCCGACACATGCTCAAGTTGCGGTCTCCAATGTAAAGGGAGATGCCTTCGGTAGGAGCATCTATGGCCTGGGATTCTCGGGAGGACCGGCCTCGGGGATCGGGTTTAGTTTCCGCTATCATACCGAAGGGAAGAGTTCATTGCAGGCGATCGTCGGAATCTTTAAGCCGAAGAATACCGATACCTTCTACTCGTTCGGTGCAGAGTTTCAGCAGGACCTTACCCGGAGCAATTCGGCCCGGTTCTTCTTCGGTGCGGCAAGCAGTTATAACTATAACGGAGCCGCGGGGAATAAATATACCGCACCATTTCGGTTGGGAGCAGGACTTGGCGGCGAATTTTTATTGCAGGATGCCGTTCACTTTTCATTTCAAGGATTGTTCACGTATTTTTCCGATGGAACAATTCTGCCGCTTCCTCAATTAGCGGTCCATTATTATTTCTATTAACAAAACAGTTATAGTAACACATCAGAGATTTCAAATCGTCAATGACTATGAAGTCGTTCATGAAGAAATACTCTTCCGTACTCAGTGTAGCATTCCTCACGCTTTTTCTTCACTTCTATAATAACGCAATCACAACCTACGGCTATTTCAGGGATGAGTTATATTATATCGCATGCAGCGATCATCTTGATTACGGTTATGTGGACCAGCCTCCTTTAGCGGTTCTTTTCCTGTGGCTGAACCGTCAGTTCTTTGGCGATTCGATCTTTTCCATACGGTTGTTCCCATCAATTGCTCATGCGCTCACCGTTTTTCTTACAGCAATCCTTTCGGAAAAGCTTGGAGGAAAAAGATTCGCTCAACTCTTGACCGCGGTGTGCGTTAGTCTTGCGCCCGGCATATTGGGTATGTTCGGTATTTTTTCCGTGAATGCATTCGACATCGTGTTATGGCAGATCGTTTTTTATTTGTTGATCCGTTTAACGGAAACACAAGATCCGAAATACTGGTTATGGACTGGACTAATTCTTGGCATAGGATTGATGAGCAAGATCAGCATGGGGTGGCTCGGTGCGGGGATCGCTGCGGGAATGATCCTTACTCCGATGCGAAAGTGGTTCAAAGTTCCGTCTCCATGGATCGCAGCGGGTATCGCTTCAATTATTTTCCTGCCGTATATCATTTGGAATATCCGGCATGAACTTGCCCATCTTGAATTTGCACGGAATGCGTCGGTGTATAAATATGCACTCCTCGATCCGGCAACATTTCTTCTCGGGATGATACCGAATTATAATGCTGCCGCAGTTCCCGTCTGGTTGCTGGGATTGTGGGGATTGTTCAAAAACGAACAGAAAGATCTGCGGTTCATATTTTATGCTGTCATTACTGTGCTTGCTATCCTGCTTCTGAACGGGCATTCCAAGACTGAATATTTTAATCCTGCAGTAGTCATCCTGTTTGCGGCCGGTGCGGTGCAGATAGAAAAATTACTACGATCATCTTATCGGAAGATGATAGGAAATGCCTATCTCGTCATCATCGTTATATCCGGCATCCTCACGATGCCATTTGCGATCGATATTTTACCGGTGAATTCATTCATACAATATTCCCGGATGCTGGGGCAGAAACCTTTCAGTTCCGAAGGGATGAAAATGCGGGATCTTCCCCAGCATTTTGCCGACCGGTTCGGATGGGAAGAAATGGCACGGAGTGCGGCAACGGCCTTTTATTCTCTGACAGAAAGTGAAAGGTCAAAATGTGTTGTGTATGCTGATAATTATGGCGAAGCAAGCGCAATAAATTTCTTCGGCGGGAAATATGGTCTGCCCAAGGCGATCTCCGGACATAATTCGTATTGGCTGTGGGGTTGCGGAAAAGAAGATAGTGAGATCTATATTGTTATTGGATGCAGTAGGGAAGAAGTGCAGAATGTTTTTGATCGCGTGGAACAACCGGTCGTCCATGCTCATCCTTATGCTATGCCGTATGAGAGCGATATTCCGATCTTTATCTGTAGGAAACTGAAACTATCTATATCAAGATC
>CAJBTU010000352.1 GCA_903958625.1 uncultured Ignavibacteriota bacterium
CCGATGAGTCTTTCGCGATTTTAATGATCTTCTCAATATTCAGGTAAGTTTCAGAAGAGGTTGTTCCTCCGAGAGAATATGCTTCGTCGCACAAAAGTACATGAGGAGACGTTCTGTCCGGATCGGAAAAGACCGCAACGGTCTCTATCCCCATTTCTTTGGCTGAGCGGTGAATTCTTACTGCAATTTCCCCGCGATTAGCGATCAATATTTTTTTTATTTTTGTCATCGTCTTATTGTGCAATTTCTACCACTGTAACACCCGCACCGCCTTCAAATCTCTCCCCAAACCGCTGACTTTTCACCCTGGAATCGGTCGCTAAAAATTCATGGATCCGTTTACGCAAAGCACCCGTCCCGTGACCATGGATAATATCCACGCGGTGTAAACCTGCAAGCACGGCATCGTCAATAAATTTATCAACAATCTCAACTGCTTCATCACCATATAAACCTCTAATATCTACTTCAGTAAGATATGTTCTATCCGTTGCAAATGAAGATGTTAGCTCGATTCTTTTCGACTCTTTTTTTGAAGCCGTTTTAATATTTGAAACATGAACTTTTGCTTTGATTGAATTAAAGGCTACCTGAAGATTACCGTTCTTATCCGGCAATGTCAAGACGATTCCTGTCTGTCCGCCGGACCGGAGGACTACGGTATCGTTCAATTTGATAGCTGGAAGTTCCTTTGATTCAGCAGAAAGAGTCTCGGCAATATCCTTCTCTAATTCCGATACTTCCTTTTCCAGTTGGGCAATTTGATTCTTTCCTTTGCGAATTGCCTCTCGGTCTGCTTGCTGAGATTTAATCTCCCGGACTGTATTTTCAACCGTTGAGGATGCCCGTTCAATAATTGATTTAGCTTCTTCGATTGCTTTCTTTTTTACTTCCCGAACTTCCTTGTTAAGATCCTGTAATTTATGTTCAAACATTGCAGATAACTCTTTGTATTTCTTTATCTCTGCGTCTGCGTGCGAAAGCTTTTGTTCAAGCAGTTGAGAACGATTTTCCAGTTCAAGGATCAACTGTTCAAGCTTTGCTTTTTGTTCGCCGAGCATTCCTCTTGCATGGATAATGATTGCTTCATCGATACCTAAGCGTTGTGCTATCTCAAGAGCATAACTACTGCCGGGCAAGCCAAGTTTGAACCGATAGGTTGGGATCAAAGTCTCCTGATCGAATTCCATGGCTCCGTTTTCCATTCCCGTTGCATTATGGACAAAAGCTTTTAAGGATGCCTGGTGCGAGGTGGCTACAGTAAGTGCACCTTTTCCTGTCAAGTGATCAATGACGGCCGCAGCAATAGCTCCCCCTTCGGTAGGATCGGTATTTGACCCGATCTCGTCAATTAGCACCAACGAAGTATCGTCTGCCTGTTCCGTTATCTTTTTTATCTGCAATACTTGTGAACTGTATGTGCTGAGATCATTTTCAATGGATTGATTATCACCCATCAATACAAAGATCTTATTAAATATAGGAAACTCAGAATCCGGTGAGATTGGCACATGAATACCGGACTGAACCATCAATGCCAAAATTCCTAAAGCTTTTAGTGCTACGGTCTTCCCTCCCGCATTTGGTCCTGTGATCAAAAGGGTGTTGAATGAACTACCTATTTCGATATTCAACGGAACAATCATTTCTCTTTGATGACGGAGCAGCAAAATGGGATGATATGCCTGACGGAGGACAATCGAACCATTTTCTTTTAATAAGGGCTTATTTCCTTTTACATCAATAGAATATCGTGCTTTAGCATAACATAAATCTATTCTCGTCAGTATGCCTAATGTTGATCTGATCCCGGCGACAACTTGATAAATCTGCCTGGTTAATTCACGCAGTATCCTTTCCACCTCTCTCTTTTCCTTAAAAAAGAGTTCTGTGATTTCATTGTTAAATGTGAGAGTTTCAGATGGTTCAATAAATACTGTCTGACCGGAAGCCGAGGCGCTGTGTATGAATCCGGGGAATTTGTTCTTTAATTCC
>CAJBTU010000353.1 GCA_903958625.1 uncultured Ignavibacteriota bacterium
CAATCATACTGACAATTGATCCTGACAACGAAATTGCAGTAGAAAATATCACGTTGATTAACCAACAAACACCGGAAGTTATCAGCGAATAGAAAAGAAAACCATTATGGCATCCATAACGCTATCAATGATCGTCAAAAACGAAGAAAAATATCTGGAAGGATGTTTGGAATCAGCACGCCCGTTTGTTGATGAAATAGTCATTGTCGATACCGGATCGACGGACAAAACAGTTGAGATCGCAAAAAAATATGATGCAAAAATATTTACTTATGCATGGACAGGGAATTTCTCTTCCGCACGAAATGAATCATTGAAGCATTCTACCAGCGATTGGATCCTTTATTTGGATGCGGATGAGCGTATTATCGACGGAGCCGCGTTGAAGAAATATGTGAGCAATAATCAGATATGGGCATATACATTGCTCGTTCGCGGCAAGGTACATATGCCGTCAGGAATAGTTGACCAGGAAATGGCGTATCCACGTTTGTTTCGCCGGCATCACAAAATACGATTTGAAGGGCATGTTCATGAACAGATAACCCCATCAATCATCCGTTTAGGAAAAAAAATTGAATGCTCTGATGTGGTTATTGACCATTTGGGATATAGCGTTAGTGCTGAAATAAACACCGAGAAGGCAAAACGAAATATTACTCTTCTTAAGTCGCAGTTGGAAAAACAACCGAATAATGAATATGTAAAATATCAGTTGGGGAATAGTTATGTCGTCATTAAAGAATATGATCTGGCAGAACCATTGCTGCGCTCCATAGCACAATCACCGGGTCTTGCAAGCAGCATACGGTCTTCTATCCATAATTTGTTTGTGGAGATTGCATTGCAGAAAAACGATTTTGACGAGGCTGAACAATGCTGCAGAAATTCATTAACAATAACTCCGGCCCAAACAATGGCGCGATGGTTCCTCACGGGAATTGCGGCTAAACGCGGGAAGTATCAAGAGGCTTTGCAAATGATGAATGATTTGCGGTCCAACCTTAAGATTACGTCAAAGCTTGCTTATGATCTCATTTTAAATGAACGTCAGATAGAGGAACGGGAATTGTATTGTTATGAAATGTTATCAAATGATGCGGAGCAGCGTTCGGATACCAATGAAGCGTATCGTTGGATCATTGAATCGGAAAAGAAGAAACTATTGTCTGTTTCGCTTCAGCGCAGAGGTCTCAATATTGCCCTTTCTCGCCGGGATATTCCTGCGGCGAACATGCGGTTGGAGTATTTGATCAATCATTTGCCGATAGAATCAGAGAATCTCAGAGTCAAATTTTTGGAATTACAGCGTAAGCTTAATCAATATCAAGAAGAACAAGGCACAATTACTCAAAATCGTTCCGACAATACCATTCATTCGGTAATATCGCCAATGCAGTAGGGTTCTAGTACTGTTTCAGGTAAATAATTTTGTATTCAAAAATAAGTTTGTCATGTTGAGGTTCACATTTCCTGGTTTCGTCAATAATTAACCATCGTTTACAGGCCGCTCCTGACGAAGCGGTATATTGAAAATATTCAAGCAACTCAGACAAGTTCGTCTACGACTTTGTCGGGGAACCCACTTTAATAGAGGGAACCTCCCTTCGAGTTGCAGGCAGAGCAACAATTTAAGAATAATTTTAATAGTATTTATTGAGGGAAAACAGAGTTTTGCAAGTCTCTTTAATAAATGCTTTTAATAATCGCTGAAAAAGGCTCTTTGCATTAATTTCTTTCATAAAGATACATAGACAAAAACACTGAAGAAAAAGGTAAATCGGCCGATAATATATATACAGGAACCAAAATAAGTTTCACCAATAAATAATGGGCAGGGTAGCCCAAAACAACACATACATACAGGGAGGTATTATGGCATTCTCAACAGGCGGTAGAATCAACACCAACATTAGTGCACAGCAGGCGTACAGTGCATTGAATGCAATCAGCCGTGAACATGGAGTTCATCAGCTTCGATTGGCAACAGGCAAACGCATCAACTCGGCATCCGACGATCCGTCAGGATATGTGATCTCCAAAAAAATGGAAGCTCGCATGCGGGCAATGACATCGGCCGTGGATAACGTTGGAGACGCACAGAGCGTTTACGGCGTAGCTGAAGGTGGATATCAGACGATCGCAGACATTCTTGTTTCGATTAAAGAGAAACAGGCTCGTGCTGCAAACGGCGCAATGGGCGTGAACGAACTTGATGCTATCGCATCAGAAATCAATTCGTTGGCGTCTGAAATTGATGATATCAACTTACAGACAAAGTTTAACGGTGTTGCTTTGTTCAAACAAACCACTGGCAGCACGTTATATTCAACGAACTTTCAGGTTGGCGAATCTTCAACCGAAAAACTTCTTGTCGATTTCACTGCGGTAACAGGAGCAACATCTCTGCTTACCGTTGCAGCCGGTTCCGTAACATCGGCGAATATCAGCACGTTGGATGTTGATGCAGCTTTGAATACAATTAATACGGCAATCGGAAAGATCGGCGCCAGTGTGAACAGATTGACAATCAAAGAAGCTAATCTGTCCACGGCGATCACGAATACCGAAGCAGCGAAGAGCAGAATTATGGATGCCGACGTTGCAAAGGAACAGATCCAGGTATCGAAACTCCAGATACTGCAGCAGACATCTACAGCTCAACTTGCGCAGGCCAATTCGGCTCCGCAAAATTTCTTGGCGCTTTTCCGCTAAGATAATTCCAATAGCGGAGGGCTCCGGTAACGGAGCCCTCCGGGTTTTTTCGATAATATTTTGTACCTAAATTTGGAAGGTGAGCCATGTACGCATTTCCGCAAACGGCAGAAACAATAAACCCGGTGATTGGCGCTGTTATTGTGCCGAAGAAGAACAGCGCGGCAGATCGGTACCGGAAAGAAGAAGTGCTGAATCTTACGCCGGTGCAGATCATTTATAAATTGTATGATATATCGATCGTCGCAGCAAAGAAAAGAGATATCGAATTGTGCCGTCGTGCGATCAACGAACTGATCGCCGCATTGAATTTTGAATATGCAGAAACCGCTCTCGGTTTGTATCGTTTATACGATTATTCCAAAAAATGCCTCCGGGACGGCAATGTTGATGAAACGGTTAATGTGCTGCAGGAACTTCGGTCCGCATGGGCTGAAGCATTCCATTTGGGGAAACATGCTCCTGAATAAATGAGGAACGGGTTATGTCAAGCATAGCGAATTTGCAGTTTTTTTCTCAGGTAGACGAATTGGTGGCGCAATACCGCGCCGGTGTGCGAAAACCGATCACTGTGACCGAGACAAAAAAAACGAATCTAAATAATCGCTTAACGGCGTTGTCCGATCTCCGTACGAAGCTTACAACGTTGAAGACCACGATCGATGACCTGAGTAAAACGGGAAGTGAATCAACGATCAATGCGTTTAGTGTCTCTTCAAGCAATGCAGAGGTGGCGACCGGCACGGCGACTTCGGTGGCCGGCGAAAGTTCGCACGCATTAAAGGTTACGCAGCTTGCCAAGAATGATACCATTGTTTCCAATAGATTAACAAGAACCGGGACTTCGATAATTGAATCGCAGCTCTCCGGAACAAAGTCGTTCGATATTACCGTAAATGGAACGACCACCTCGGTTTCGGTGGATCTGGTTGACGGCGATACGAATAGCGCAATTTTAACGAAGATAAAAACAGCGATCAATAATTCAGCTGCTCAGGTTTCTGCGTCGGCGGTTATTGATACAACTTCAACAACACGGCTGATGATCGTAAGCAAAACCACCGGTTCCGAACAGGCAATTTCCCTTGCCGATTCGACCGGAACGCTGCTTGCGGATTTGGGATTAACCAGTGATGTCTTAACCGGAAGAACAAAATCAACTTCAACAACGGCTGGATATTCTAATACCAGCATTACAGAGCTGAATTCGATATTCAATGTTGATGGGATTGATTTTGAAAAATCGTCGAATAGTGTTGATGATGTATTGACCGGACTTACTCTTAAATTAACCAGTGTTCAGACGGAAAGTGATTCCCCGGTGTTGCTGAATGTAGCCGCTGATAAATCAAAAATGATCGATAAGGTCAAAAAATTTATTACTGACTACAACAGTGCGCTGAGCTATTTGACGGCAAAAACAAGCATGGACGCATCTTTGAATGTTCGACAGGTCCTGTCGGGCGACTCGACGTTTGTCGGGCTTAAAATTGACATGCGGAATATTACCAGCGGCGTGGTCTCAAGTGTTGCAAGCGGTAATCCGAAAATGCTGACCGATCTTGGAATTACCATTGACAGAACCGGAACATTGATAATGAGCAGCACCGATATTCTTGAAGAAAAATTGAGTTCCGTAGCAGCGGTAGCCGATATATTCAATTCCACCAACGGCATTGCTACACAGATGAAAACGAAATTGCAGAGGATGTTATCCTCGTCGGCGGGCTTGCTGGACGGCGCGGTGAAATCGGCCACCTCTCAAATAAAAAATTATACCGATCAAATATCCCGATTTGATGCGCGACTTGATAAACATGTGGAAAAATACAGAAATGATTTTTTGAAACTTCAGGCAGTGATGGCGCAGGTCTCGCAGCAGCAGGCCTCAATATCAACTATTATGCAGGCGTATAATGGCGGTTAGCAGCAGATGATTGATTAATGCAAGGACGCAAATATCATGACACAAAACATACAACAAATAGAATCAACAACGGCAGTGATCGCCGAGGCACCGGTGAAGCAGACGCAGGAGCAGGTTTCACAGATGTCGGTGATCCGGGAGCAAAATAAAAAACTGCAGCAGGTTGTTGCTGATTTGAACGAGATGATGGGAATGTCTGGCACGACATTGTCTTTCGCGGTGGATCGGGCATCGAATAAAACAATTATCAGAGTTGTCGATGAAAAGACCAAAGAAGTGATCCGTCAAATACCGTCTGAAGATGCAGTCAAGGTTGCACAGCATATCCATGGTCTCATGGGGATCCTTTATGATGCTTCAGCATGATGTTCATCCGGAAGAAGCAGAACGCCGGCGAGATTCCATCTACGCATTGTTCGTTGAACTTGCCGATGTGACCGACGCGCTTACGGAGAAGACAAAAAACGACGAATACGAAGAACTGCAGTTGCTGGCGCAGCGGAGGGAAGAATGTGTCCGGCAGCTGTCCGAACGGCATACCATGGAAGTCAGCAGTATGAAGATCTACGGGGTAAACGATGAACGGATGAAAGAGATCGTTACCAGAGTGAAACAAAGTTCTGAACGAATGCAATCGGCAATGGATGAAAAGAACAGTATGATTGTGACGGCATTGTCGAATTTACAGAAGCAGAAAATGTATCAACAATAGAAGAGGAGAAGCATATGGACATTACCAAAATTGCTCAAGCACAGATCCTTCAAGAACCGCTGCGTGTAAAGCAGGAAAAAGAACGCGAAGAAGAAAAAAACACCCGAGAAGATTCCGTTTCACTCTCTCCAGAAGCGATGGAGAGATTCAAAGCGGATGAAATAAAACGAACAGAAGCAATTCAACAACGGATCGAATCCGGATTCTATTTCAGCAAGGAAGTTACCGAAAAAGTTGCGGACGAAATGTTGCGCAAATTATCCCAATAAATTATCATTACAGTCCCGGCCATGATCTCTGACGATGAAGTACTCGTGAATGGAATGCATATCCAGCAGCGTATCAGCAATATCAGTACGCTGCTGGATTCACTTTCGGAACATCAGGAACGATTGACACTCTCGTTTGATGTGTATTGTTCGCTGCTGAACTATACCATTCTTATGAACGATACGAATCCGAACCAGGACCTTCTGCTTCAGGAACTGCTGCTGAAGGAAGACCTGTTGTTCGATACCGGGAAACACCAACTGTACATAGCCATCGATTTTTACGCTACCCGCGATTCGATTACCATTTGCTGATCCGGCGGGTTACGGACAGGATGAATTCCTCGCTCCGTATTCCATGACAACTGTCTTTCCCTTCATTTCTGAGCCCGTCTTTCCCTTTTTCCTTCTGTTCTCAACCCTGTAATCCTATCTAAAAAATATGTTTTTTTCGATATTCTTTCAGAGTATATTCTGTCACCAATATGAATGCTCAGGAAAAAATATCGATTCTCATTGCCGATGACCACGATCTGGTCCGCCGCGGCCTTGTCTTGATCCTGGGATTGTTTCCGGAGTTCAAGATCGTGGGGGATGTGAAGGATGGCCGCGAAGCTGTTGATTCCGCATTGTTGCTGCACCCGACGGTGATCATTATGGATTTGAACATGCCAAATCTTAACGGCATCGAGGCTACCCGCATCATCAAGAAAAATGATTCGTCCATCAAGATACTTATTGTCTCGGCCTATCAGGACGACAGTTATGTTCTTCAAGTCTATCGCGGCGGCGCAAACGGTTACCTGCTGAAATCCTCATCGTTGGAACAATTCCGGGACGGAATCCAGTTCGTCCTTAAGGAACACACGTTCTATTGTCCGCATCTGGACAAACAGACTCTGCAAACGGTATTGCATCCGGCAGAACTTTCGTCGTTGGATACTATCGAACACTTGACCCACCGCGAGCGCGAGATCATTCAACTGATTGCAGAATCGAAATCGCATCAGGAGATTGCCGATAAACTGCATATCAGTGTCCGCACCGTTGATACACACCACGGCAACATACTTAAAAAACTGAACATGCACGATACGGTCAGTCTGGTGACCTTTGCCATAAAGAACGGTCTGGTCATACTCTCGAAATAGAACGGTATCGCATTTCCCGGTCATTCAGTGCTGAAACCAGCACCAAATCCCATAACTTCTGCTTTCATTGCTTCCATCTACTCGTTTGTCTGGTATTAATCACTCGTTCCGGTCATTTCCGGCTGAATTGGTATGAATTCGAACAGTGAGAAAATTGGATCAACGAACGCTCTTACCCACAGCAAATCTCATCCGGAAAGGCTTCTTCAACACCAAAACAAGAAAGAGGTAAAGATGAGAAATACGTTGAATCACGTATTGTGTACAGTTGGCTAAATGTAATATCTTGGTTGCACAAACATGTACAGAATAACGATCATCAGAACAGTATTAACCACAGCGCAGCCTTATGAAAAAATCTTTAGAGTTGTCAACAAAAGTTGCTGAATCACCACTGGTGATTTTAATTGTGGATGACATCCCGGAGAATCTTATTCTGTTGGAAGATGTCTTTGGCGAACACGACCTTCGGACAGTTTCGGCATCGAACGGCGTTGAAGCATTGAAGATCATGGAGCGGGAGACCGTTCATATCATCGTCTCAGACGCGATGATGCCGAAGATGGATGGATTCCAGCTGTGCAAGATTGTTAAAAATAATCCTGCATCGTCAGCGATTCCATTCATCATTTACACGAGCGATTATATCGATGAAGAGGATAAGGACCTTGCAAAGAATATCGGCGTGGACAAATACGTCCTGAAATCCGGCAGCAACGATGAATTGGTCGGCGTAGTGAAACAGCTGATACAAAAGACGTACAGCGGAGGAAAGAAATATGAGGCGCCGGAAGCAATGTCTCTTGACGAGTACACCTTTATCGAACGGCACGATAAGATCCTCATCAAGAAGCTTGAAGAGAAGATGATGAATCTGGAAGAATACTCGCTGCAGCTGTTGCACAAGAACGACGAACTTCACCGGTCGGAGTTACGGTACCGGCTTCTGTTCGAACACGCGAGCATACCCATCTTTGTTCTGGACGCAAACGGCGAAGAGCTTCTTGATGTGAACACGGAAGCGGTAAATCTTCTTGGCTACCAGCGCGACGAACTGCTGGCGATGAAAAAACTTCCGTTTGCAGAAAGCGATATTCAGCCAGCCTTGATCTTTGAACAGGAATTTTCGGGTGAGTTCACCGTAACTTCGAAAGAGAACAAGATCATTTGCTTCGAGGCAACGGCAAGTCTTATCGACTTTGACAAGGAGAAGAGGATCCTTCTTATTGCACACGACGTCACCGAAAAGAAAATAATGCTGGAAAAGATATTCCAAACCGAAAAACTGTCGCTGCTGGGAACCGTTGCGGCCGGCATAGCACACGAAGTGCGCAACCCTCTTGCCGGAGTAAAACTGAACCTTCAATTTCTCGAACAGAAATACGGCGAGGCGCATCCGGACATTGAAACGCTCCGTTTGGCCATCGAGGGAACAAAGCATATCGAGAAAGTAATCGAGAACACGCTGAACATCGCGCGAACGACCGCACCGGAGATCCATTACGATATGATCAACGATGTGCTGACGCAGTCGCTGAATCTGTTGATGCTCACCATCCACAAGAAACGGATCTCGATCGAAACCAATCTCACCAACGATCTGCCGCAGATCAAAATGGATTCGAAACAGATCATGCAGGTGGTGCTCAACATCCTGCGGAATGCGATCGAAGCGACGCCGGAGAACGGCATCATTGTGATCAACAGCAATTACGAACTTCCCGACGAGATCGTGGCATCGCGGATCGTCGTGACAATCCGCGACAGCGGTGCAGGCATTTCGCAGGAATACCTGAAGAACGCCTTTGAATTGTTCCGCACGACCAAGAATGCCGGCACGGGTTTAGGCTTGGCATTGTCAAAACGAATTATGAATCAGCACAACGGAGAGATACGGATCGCCGCTGTTCCCGAAGGGGGAACGGAAGTCCAGTTAATATTTTTGCAAAAACAATAATCGTAAGGAGTTACTATGAACAAAGGGAAAATCTTGATAGCCGATGATGAGGAAATACTGACCTCTTCGCTGAACAAAGTACTGTCCAGTCAGGGTTATTCGGTTATTGTATGTAACCGCGGGGATCAGTTTATTTCAATGACAGAACAAACGAATCCCGATATGATCATGCTGGATATCTACTTCGGCGAACATAACGGTTTGCGGCTGCTCAAGCAATCCCGTGCGCAGGGTATCGATATTCCAACAATTCTGATGACCGCATTCGCCGAAATTTCGCTGGCGGTAGAAGCAATGAAAGAAGGGGCGTACGATTTCATCGTAAAACCGTTCGATCTGAAACATCTCTCCATGATCATCGAAAAGACGCTGGAGCACGGCCGCCTGAAGAACAAGGTCCGGTTACTGGAACAGGAAGTTGCCGAACAGAAACCGAAACACGGCATTATCTACAAAAGCACAGTGATGAAACATCTGCTAACGACCGCAGAACGGCTGGCGTCCGGCGAAAATACCACCGTGCTGCTTGAGGGTGAAAGCGGAACGGGAAAAGAACTGTTCGCACGATTTCTGCATCAAAAAAGCGTACGGGCAGACAAACCGTTCGTTACCATCAACTGCGGTGCGATCCCGAAAGATCTGGCCGAGAGCGAATTTTTCGGATATGAAAAAGGCGCGTTCACCGGCGCCTCCGAAAGGATGAAGCAGGGAAAATTTGAACTTGCCAACGGCGGCACGCTGCTGCTGGATGAAGTCGGCGAACTTTCGCAGGACATGCAGGTGAAATTGCTGCGCGTTCTGGAGGAACAGCGGTTCTACCGTCTCGGCGGTACAAAAGAGATTCATGTGGATGTGCGGATTATTGCTGCAACAAACAAGAATCTGCAACTGGAAGTGGAGAACGGACGGTTCCGCGAGGACCTCTTCTACCGTTTGAATGTTGCCGTTCTTCGGATGATGCCGTTGCGCGAACGGCGCGAAGATATTCTGTTGATCGCCAATTCGTTTGTGCAGGAATTCGCCACAAAATTCGTTAAGAAGGTAAATTCAATCGCTCCCGAAGCAGAACAGATGCTGGAAGCGTACCACTGGAAAGGGAATGTTCGCGAACTGCGCAATGTGATCGAGCGGGTAGTGCTTCTTGCGGACGGAGAAGTGCTGATGCCGGAACATTTTAAATTCTTACAGCCGGCCCATGTGATCAGCAAAATGCAGAACGGCTGGACCGACAGTAAATTTTCGCTTATCGTTCCGTCGCAGGGTATTTCCATGAAAGAAGTGCTGCGCGATCTTATTCTGAAGACACTCTCCATTACGAACGGCAATCAGGTACATGCATCAAAAGTGCTCGGCATTACCAGATCGAAATTACGGTATCGTATGGAACAGTTGGGCATTCACCCGGAGCAGCGGGGATTTAAAATTAATGCATAAGGGCGACGGTGCAATAGCACGGTACGCCTGACGGAACGAATAGATAGTGAATCACGTCATGGAAATTTTTTCAGTCATCAAATTGCGCTCCACGGCGGGCAAGCGTCTGCTGCTCTGGATCATCACCACATTGGTGATCTGCTTCCTTACGTACGTTGTCTTCCCCGTTGTCATGATCAGCTTGATCAACCGATTCGGCGAAAAAGAATTTCTCACCGCCGTCGTTCTGATATCGATCGCCGTTAATCTTGCAACATCCATGTATTTGCTGGTCCGTGCAAAATACTATATGCGGATGTCGCTGTGGATCCTGCTGGTGGCACCGAATCTTCTGCTGGCATTTACCAACTCACTGGAATTGTACGAACTGTTATTCTCCGCCGATCTCTTGCTTACCTACCCTGTTTCAGAATTATCTGAATTTGTTGTCTCCCTCAGTTTATTATCCGGAGTAGTGCTGACGGCGCCGATCTTTGTGTCGATCAGCAAAACGCAGGAACAACTTCGGGCGAACGAACTTACCTACCGCACGATGTTCGAGACCTCATTTGATGCCGTATTCCTTCTCGATAATACCACATACGTCATCATCGACTGTAATCAGCAGGCAGTGGAATGCTTCGGGTATTCACGCGAGGAATTGATCGGTAAAAAGGCCATTGAACTTTCTGCAGAAAAATCGAGCACGGAATATTCATTCCAAAACAATATCAATGCGGTGCACCTGCGGTACTTTCAGCGGAAAGACGGAACGGTCTTTCCGGCAGACATATCGGGAAGCATTTTTTACCGGGACGACAAGGAAGTACGGGTTGGATTTATCAGGGACCTCACCGAAAAACTGAAGCAAAAAGAGATCATACAGCACAGTGATGAACGTTTTCGTCTTGCCATGGATGCATTGAACGGCTATCTGTATGAGATCGATCTTGCCACCAACCTCGAATTTCGTTCTCACAAATTTGAACAGATCGTAGGATACACCAGTGAGGAAGTTCTGTTCGATCTGATTACGGATAATAAAAATATCCACCCGAATGACTGTGAGACCGTGTTGAGGGAACGGAAAGAGGATCTTAGCTCCGCCAGGACGCACTACGAACGGGAATACCGGATACGGAAAAAAGATGGTGATTATATTGTCGTAATGGACAGAGGAAACATTATCCGGAATGCTGAAGGGGCCGCGCTGAAGTTGTACGGTTCCATTGTTGACATTACCGCTCGACGGCAGGCAGAACAGAAAGTTCAGGAAAGCGAGACCTATCTGCAAGGGATACTGGAATCAACGGACGATGGGATTCTGGCCGTTGACAATAATGGCAGACTCATTAAGTTTAACAACCGTTTTGCCGAACTGTGGAACCTGCCGGATGAGGAAATGAGAAGTGGTAACGGCAGTACGCTGATAACCCGCCTTCAAGAAAAAGTGATGAACCCGGAGGAATTCCTTCAATCCATACAAATTCTCTATAACTCTTCCAGCTCGGATTTTGATATCATCAATTTGAAGGATGGCAGGGTATTCGAACGCTTTACCACGTCGCTGAACCTGAATAATGATATAGTCGGCAGGGTATGGTCATTCAGAGACGTTACCGAACGCGAGAAGAATGAAAACAGCGTGAAAAAATACAATGGGCTGCTCACATCACTGCTGGAAAATCTGCCGTTCGATTTCTGGGCAAGGGATATCAACGGCATGGGTATCGTACAGAGTACGGCCGGAAAAAAATTGTGGGGTGATATTGTTCAACACAATCCGGATGACCAGGAAATTGATGAAGGTTTACGGAATGTATGGAAAAGCAATAATGCCCGTGCGTTTGCCGGTGAGGTTGTGCGGGCGGAAAAATCGTATGCGCTGAACGGAAGCAGTGAAAGACGGGAATTCTTTGAAATGATCGCCCCGTACTATATCGACCATTCCATTGGAGGGGTCCTCGGCATCAATATTGACATCACGGAGAGCAAACGGGCAGTAAACAAACTGCGCGACAGCGAAACGCTCTTGAAACAATCGCAGGCGATATCGAAGATCGGCAGTTATGTGCTGGATATCGCCGTCGGTATATGGAAAGGTTCTGAAGAATTGGATGTATTATTCGGGATACGGGCTGATGACGATCATTCCGTTGAAGGTTGGACCTCCGTTGTTCATCCCGAACACCGGCAGCAGATGGCGGACTATTTTCTGCACGAAGTACTCGAAAAGAAACACCGGTTCGACAAGGAATACAAGATCCAAAAGAAGAACAACGGCGCTGTGCTTTGGGTGCACGGGATAGGAGAATTAGAGTATGATACCGTCGGTGTTCCGGTCCGGATGATCGGAACGATACAGGATATCACAGAACGAAAAGTATTCGAAGCAGAACTTAATGTGAGTGAAGAAAAATACCGCTTGCTGGTGGAAGGTTCACCGGATGCAATTGAAATTTATATCGACGAGAAAGTCGTCTATGTCAACGAAGCGGCCGTTCGGCTAATGCGGGCGAGCGATGCCGGCGCAATGATCGGGAAAAGCATATTCGATTTTGTCCATCCCTCATCCCGTGAAATTGTCATCCGGCGCATGGAGCAGATGACGGGTGAAAGAGCGCCGCTGCCGTATGCGGAAGAACAGTTCATCAGGCTTGACGGCACCGTTGTTGATGTTGAAGTGAAGGCGATCCCGATACTATATCAGAATAATAGCGGCGTGCAGCTGATCATTCGCGATATCACGGAACGGAAGAAAGCGGTTGCCGTGATCAGCGCCAGCGAAATGTTTGTGAAAGATATTCTCAATTCACTTACCGAAAGTATCGCAGTGCTGAACGAGGCGGGAACGGTTGTTGAGGTAAATACCGCATGGAAAGAGTTCGGAGCAAACAATAACAATAAGGACACAGCGCATGGCGTTGGTTCAAATTATCTAGAGATCTGCAAAAAAGCGGCCGTTCTGAACAACGATGAATTTGCGCTGCGGGCTTTGAATGGAATAACAGAAGTGATCAACCGTGTTAAGCCGTTCTTCGAAATGGAATATCCCTGTCATTCGCCCCTGGAGCAGCGCTGGTTCATGATGCGGGCCTTCCCGATTAAGGGTCTGCAAAAAGGAGTGGTGGTATCGCACGAGAACATTACGGACCAAAAACGGTCGCAGGAATTATTGATGGCTCGGCTACGGATAAGTGAATTTGCAAAAGAGAATTCGATGCATGATCTTATGCAAAAGACACTTGATGAGGCGGAATTATTGACCGGCAGTTCTATTGGATTTTTCCATTTCGTCGATGCAGGCCAGGAAAATCTTACTCTTCAGGCGTGGTCCACCAATACGCTATCAGCCATGTGCACTGCCGAAGGCCATGGATTGCATTACTCCATCTCAAAAGCCGGCGTATGGACGGACTGTATCAAGGAGCGGAAGCCAGTGATTCATAATGAATATCTGGCATTGCCGCACCGGAAAGGTATGCCGGAAGGTCATGCGCCTGTGGTGCGCGAACTGGTTGTCCCGATCATGAGGAACAACAGAGTTGAAGCGCTTCTTGGAATAGGGAACAAACCAACATTGTATAACGAAAGCGATACAAAAATTGTGGAGTTGCTTGCAAACTTGGCTTGGGATATTGTTCTGCGTAAACAGGCACAGAACGCATTCATGGAAAGCGAACAGCGATGGCGGTATGCACTGGAAGGGGCCGGGGATGCCGTGTGGGAATGGGACTTTGTGAACAATAAGGTTTTCCGGTCGGCACAATGGAAGGAGATGCTCGGATATCTTGAGGAGGAAGTATCGGATACTTTTCAGGAAACAGAACGGCTTATCCATCCGGATGATCTTGCGCTCTACCAGGAGACGCTGCGCAAAAGCACGGATGGCACAACTGCATCGTTTGCGATAGAGTACCGTTTGCGGTGCAAGAACGGCGAATACAAATGGGTGCTGAAACGCGGCAAAACTATGCAATGGCAGCCGGATAACAAACCGTCCCGCATCATCGGTACACATACCGATATCTCGCAACATAAAAAGATCCAGTCGGACATACAGGAACTGAATGACCATCTTGAAGAGAAGGTTCAGGACCGGACGCGACAATTGCAGGAAACAAATAAGCAGCTGGAGACATTTTCCTATTCCATTTCTCACGACCTTCGTGCGCCGCTGCGCGCGATCGACACATTCTCCCGAATTCTGTTTGAAGAGAACCTGGGGCAGATCAACGAAAACGGCACGAAGCAAATTTCGCTCATACGGGAAAATACCCAACGCATGAACAGATTGATCGATGATCTGCTGGAATTCTCCCGGACAAACCGGAGCGAAATGAAACAGATGCCATTCGACATGACGATCCTCGTTCGAAAGATCATCAGCGAACATACATCGGCGGAACCGGAGCGGAAGATCGAAATACATCTCGATCCGCTGCCGAAGGTCATCGGGGATCCGTCGTTGTTTCGCCAGGTCTTCATCAATCTTATTGGCAATGCTCTCAAGTTTTCCAAACACCGCGATATGACGGTTATTCATGTCGGTGGATCGGAGACAGAAACGGAGACAACGATCTTTATTAAAGATAACGGTGCCGGTTTTGATATGCGCTATGCCGATAAACTGTTCGGTGTTTTTCAGCGGCTGCACACGGAGTCGGAATACAGCGGAACGGGGGTCGGTCTTGCCATCGTACAGCGAATCATTCAGCGTCACGGAGGGACCATCCGGGCCGAAGCAGAGCCGGACAAAGGGGCAACATTCACCATGAGTATTCCGAAATATTGAACCTATGATCAACCACTTGACGGAATATTCAACGGAACGATAATGAACTATTTCCTAATTATATCATTCGGGGTCGGCGGAATGCTGTTGTTAAGCATGATCTTTTCGCTGATCCTTGCGGTAAAGAACTATGAACGAATGTTCAATCTCTATTATTCTGCCGTTGTGCTGACCGTGATTATCTATAATGGGGCAAACACGTTTGCCGTTGGCGCCGAAGTGCTCACGGTGAACGATTATATCTTCATCGAAAAACTGACGAATATTGTCCTGGTCACTTGTGCAATGGTATATCTGCGGCTTATCTCCCATATGTCAGGGTTTCAGTCAAAAAAATTCTTTGCTGTTCTGTCCGTCCTTGCTTTTGTACTGCTTATTGCAAATCAAATACTTCCGAACGGGATGATCGTAGATGAGATCGTAAAAATTGAAAAGATCTCCACTCCGCTCGGAGAGAAGGTCAATAATGTTACGATCACGACCTCGGTGTTTGCGTATGTTTCCTATCTTTTCATTATTGGCTTATCAGCGTATATGGTCAGTGCATCCCGCTTTGCATTCAGGAACCAGCGGCGCGAAGAGGGATTATTGATTGTTGCATCATTGATTCCGCCGGTGTTGATCATTATGATCATCAGCATTTTCATTGACCAAAAATATATTTCGCCATTTACGGGGTATTTCATTAATGGTGCAGGTTTTTTATTCCTGATATTTGTGCTTGGTCATCGAAGCGCAAAGGAAGTTTTGAACTCTGTTGACCGCAGAAAAGAACTTCTTGAAAACGAGGAGAAATACCGATTATTGTTCGATTCGGCCGGAGACGCAATTCTCCTGCTGCATCACGGCCTGATAATAGATTGTAATCCCGTCACGCTCGAGTTATTCCGATGTACCAGAGAAAAAATTATCGGTCAAACAATCTTCAAGTTCTCGCCGGAATTTCAGCCTGATGGTGAATCATCCGTTGACAAAGCGAAGAAGACCATCGATGAACTGATGCATGGAGGACGCCGGACGTTTTCCTGGGTGCATTTGCGGTTGGACGGGACACTCTTTTCTGCAGAAATACAACTCAATCCATTCAACCTTAAAGGGAAGTTGATTATTCAGGCTGTTGTTCGCGATGTGACCATCCGGCTGGAGGCCGAAAAAATTCTCAGGAACAGCGAAGGGAAATACCGGGAATTGTCGGTATATCTTGAAGATGCCGTGAAGGCAAGAACATTCGAATTGGCAGAGACAAACAAGCAGCTCGAATCATTCTCGAATTCTGTTTCGCAGGATCTTCACACGCCACTACGTACCATTGAATCATTCTCGAGGATGCTCATCGAAACGGAATCCGATGGCGTCAGCGAGGATGGGAAACACCGGTTGACCGTGATCCGCGAGAGTACGGCAAAGATGAACGGGATGATTGATGATCTGCTTTCGTTTGCGCGCACCAGCAAGGTTGAAATCGTCAAGATCACTGTTGACGTCAACATCCTGGTGACAAAAATTCTGGAAGAACTGGTGCCGAAAGAGACGGACAGGAAATTTGAAATTACGGTGGATGCTCTTCCTGCGATAACGGGAGATCCCGGATTACTGCGTCAGGTCTTTGTAAGTCTGATCGGCAATGCGGTGAAATTCACGCGGCATTGCAGTACGGCGAAGATCCGCATCGGCGGATCAGAGACGGCGGAGCAATCCACAATCACCATCCACGATAACGGCTGCGGATTTGACATGAAATATAGCGACAAACTGTTCGGAATTTTTCAGCGGCTCCATTCCGAACAGGAGTATGAAGGGAGCGGAGTCGGGCTTGCGATCGTTCGAAGAATCATACAGCGGCACGACGGGACTGTTTCGGCGTTTGCCGAACCGGGCAAAGGAACACGCGTCACCGTAACGGTACCAAAACCACAACCACAACGCTAATACTTTTTGTTTCCAGCCGTTCGTTCATAACGACCGGCGGGATGACCGGATTGAGAATATTATGAATTTACCGATACAGATAATTTTGATCGAAGACAATCCCAACGATGTTGAGATACTCCGCTACGAATTGAAAAAAGGGGGATTGTCGTTCAACCTCACCATTGTGGACAGCGAAAAGAAATTCCATGATGCACTCGATCGGCAAAATCCCGACATCGTCATATCCGATTATTCTCTTCCCATGTTCAGCGGTCAACTGGCGCTGGAAATTACAAAATCGCGATGCCCCGATGTTCCTTTCCTTATCGTTTCCGGCGTTATCGGAGAAGATGTTGCGATCCAATTGATCAAAGCCGGAAGCAGTGACTACCTGTTGAAAGATAAACTGGGACGTCTGTGCACTTCAATCCAGCATGCGCTGAAGGAAGCCGAAGAACACCGTGAAAAAAAACGCGTGCTAATGGAATTAAAGGCAAGCGAAGAACGTTTCAGGTTTCTTGCGGATAATTCACCGGTCTTTATCTGGAAGACCAATGCCGGCGGAGTGTGCACCTATTTCAACAAAGGATGGCTGGAATTCACCGGTGCCAAAGCGGATACATTGGTGGAAACACGATGGGGGAAATGGATTAACGCCGCTGACATAGCCCATAGTGATGAGATTGCCGGCCGCGCAATTGTCCGGAGGGAACCGTTCGAAGTGGAATACAGATTACGGCGCTTCGATGGCGTGTTGCGCTGGGTGCTTGACAAGGGAGCGCCAAATTTTCTGCCGAACGGCGAATTCATCGGTTATATCGGATCAACCATCGATATTACGGACCGCAAAGAGGCAGAAGAGAAATTGCGCGAAACGAAAGAATTGCTAGACACGTTCTATTCTCAAACTTTGGATGGCTGCTATTTCGCAATGTTTGATAAACCCCTTCAGTGGGTATCTTCGACAGACCGCAAGGCTGTGCTCAGCAGCCGAATGGCAACGATCGCCGTTACCGATGCGAACATTGCTTTTGCCCAGCAATTCGTTCAGAAGCAGGAACAGATCGTCGGCACGGTGTTCAGTTCACTGTTCGTGCGCAGGATCGAATCCGAACAATTTCTGGAGAAACTTTTCGATTCTTCGAAAGTGAATTATACGGCGGTGATGCAGCGTCCCGATAAAACAGAGATCGTTGTGGAAGGGAATGCCGTTTGTCTCTACGATCAGACCCGCAGCATCACCGGATTTTATGGCGTGCAGCGCGATATTACCCAGGAAAAAAAGGATTATGAATCGCTCCGGCATAAGGCCGATTTCTATCAGCGGTTGTTCGAAGATGATCTCACCGGCGATTTTATAACGAAAGCAGACGGAACAATTGCCAAAGTGAACCAGCAGTGTGTGATCATGTTCGGATATGATACCATCGAAGAGATGTGCTCGGTCAACGTCCGTTCGTTGTATGCGAATGCCGAAGAACGTGAATCGGTGATTGCAACGATCATCAGGGACAAACAGATTGAGCATTTTGAATTTCACGGAATTAAAAAAGACGGATCGGTGTTCGACGGACTGGTCAGCGCGTCGGGAAAATTTGATGAAAACGGACGGTTAGTGGAAATGGTCGGAATGATCTCCGATAACACTCATCGGAAAGACATTGAACGGCAACTGCTTCAGGCGCAGAAATTGGAAAGTATCGGTACGCTGGCAAGCGGCATTGCCCACGATTTCAACAACATCCTCAACAATATCTATGGCTTCTGCAGTCAACTGAAAAAATATCATACGAATCCGGTGAAAGTGCTGAAATATGCCGAAACGATCAGTCAGTCCGCTGAACGGGGCGCACAGATTTCCACCAAACTTCTGTCGTTCGCACGTCAGAAGAATTCCGATATTGGTTTGCTGAACATCGCTGCGGTTATTGATGAGGTTGTTGATATGTGCAACAGCACATTTATGCAAAGCACGGAAATACAGGTGATCAAAAATGAAATGATATGGGACGTGTACGGCGACAAGAGCAGTTTATACCAGCTGCTGTTGAATTTGTGCCTGAATGCCCGTGATGCGATTAATGAGGATCCCGCAAAGAAAAATCACGGACTGATCACCATCACCGTAAAGAACCATATTGTGAACAACGACTCCATCCGGTGGTTCGGAAATAAACGTCCGGACAATGCTGTGATGATCTCTGTGCAGGATAACGGCAGCGGAATAACCGAAAATATCCGGGAAAAGATATTCGATCCGTTCTTTACTACCAAGACCACCAGTGTGCAAAGAGGAACGGGCCTGGGACTTTCCATCGTTCATAATACCGTGAAGCATCACCATGGAGCGATCACTGTTGAAAGCACGCCGGGTTCCGGAACGGCATTCACCATCTATATTCCGGCGGTCGAAATGGCATCACAATCGGATGCTTATTCTGCCCAGGAAATCTCGATGGCAAAGAACAACGAACTTATTTACCTGGTTGATGATGAAGCATCCATGCGGCAGCTCGGTACCGAACTTCTTGAAGAGGCTGGGTTCCGTGTGATAACGGCTGTGAACGGCAGAGAAGCGGTGAATGTGTATCGCGAGCGTTTTCAGGAGATCGATCTTGTCATCTTGGACCTTGTCATGCCGGAACTTGACGGCGGACAGGCATATGTCGAGATGAAAAGGATCAGTCCGGCGGTAAAGGCATTTTTCTGCAGCGGATTTGTCACCGATCAACTTATTACTTCATTGCTTGAGGAAGAACACTTACGGGCCCTTCAAAAACCATTTAAACCTGAAATATTTGTTCAGACTGTCTGCGATGTTCTCTACGAAAAACGCTGAACAATAGTAGCCATCTGTCAGCAATTCTTCAAGACCGCTTCCGGCGGTCTTTTTGTTTCCCCATCTTTTGCCGGATATTGGGCAAATTTCCCATTTTTGTATACTCACACCATTGTTACATCATGGCACATTTCTTGAATTAGCCCTTCGAAAGAACTCCCGCATATTGGAACTGACAAACTCTTTAGTCAGCTACGGAACTTGTGTGAATTTTTTGGTGATGTAGTGCAGTTCAGAGCCGAAGGATTTCTTCGTGAAGAAAAATATTTTGCCTCTGATACTACAGTGCACAATAACTGATTTTTGCATCACTTTAATTTATTAGACATGGCAGTGTATGGCAATTATTTCTATTGATAGACTTCAGATCGGGATGGTTTTGGATTCCGAAGTGTGCGACCGGACCGGACGCGTGCTGCTGAAAAGCGGATGCGAATTGCAGGAATGGCACATCGGGAAATTATCATCGGCTGGCGTAGAAGAAGTAGATATTGCCGGCGAAGTATCGTCAGACGAACAGAATGATCAGAAGATCACTCCCGAGATGATGCAGCAATCCATTGACGCGCTGGAAACGGCATTCACGCTGGTCGATAAGAACTGGGATGTCATGAAAGAACTCCACCGTGTGGCTGTTCTGAGTGATGTTCATAAAAAAATGGAAGGGGATTGTTGACCATGCTCGTACCATCCAAATTAGTGGCGGATTTCAAAGGAACAGCATCGCTGCCGGTGATCTATTTTAAATTGAACGAAGCGATCAACGATCCGAACACATCCATCCACAAGATCAGCAATGTCATCAGTGAAGACGCATCTCTTTCCGCACGGTTATTGAAGCTTGTGAACAGCCCTTTTTACGGATTTCCCCAAAAGATCGGCACCATTTCGGAAGCAGTATTTCTTGTGGGAAGCCAGCAGGTGCGCGATGTTGCTCTGGCAACGACAATGATGAAGACATTCACCGGTATTCCGGGCGACCTGATGGATATGGAAAAATTCTGGATGCACAGTCTTGCTTGCGGTGTTGGTGCAAAAGTGCTGGCCGTAACAATCGGCGAACCGGAGTTTGAACGGTTCTTTGTTGCCGGGGTTCTGCACGATATCGGACGGCTTGTGATGTATAGTAAGGCATCGGAAGAATCGAAGGTCATCCTGCAGCGTTCGCTTCAGGAACGAAGGCCGATGGTGGATATTGAATATGAGGAGATAGGCTGTTCACACGCCGAGATCGGACGAGCATTGCTTGACGCATGGAAACTCCCGCAATATTATCAGGAAGTTGCCGCGTTCCATCATTCTCCTGAACGCGCACAGCAATATCCGCTGGAAACGGCGGTTGTTCACGTTGCCGATACCATCGTCCATTCGCTGCAGTTCGGGACCAGCGGCGAACTCTACGTACCGCGAATGCAGAAAGATTGCTGGCACAAATTGAACCTTTCCCTGAACCAGTTATCAAAACTGATGCATGTTATCGAGCATGAGGTGAACCTGATATTGAAAATGTTCCAGATCCAGGAGGTTGCAGCGTGAGCAGCAAAGAACGGACACCGGCTCAGCAGATCGCGTACATCGATTCGTTGATGAACAACAATCGTGCGCTGCTTGATGCGCTGGATCTTGTCGTTTCGATCGATCAGGTCCACTCCATGGTGGACCTTGAGAAGGATAAGAAGAACATCCTTTCTGCCGGTGCGGAACAGCTGATGAGGGTAACGCAATTTATCTTCGGCGGATTTTATTTGGGAGAACCGTCATTCACGAACAATACGCCGGAATACTATTTCCCCGAATCCGGATCGCCCGAAGTGATGGACGGGTTGGAAAAAATATTGACCGTGCCTATGCGTCAGTGGCTTTCCAAACAAAAGCGCGTGGTCCATCTGCCCACATCGATCCCGAAAAAGATCTTCATGTTCTATCCGCTGGCGACCCGCACAAATCATTACGGATTTTTTGCAGGACTGATCGAGGAGGAACATGCCTCGGTGAACGAAATAACGCACAATCTGCTCCGGTTGATCTTTAATAATATCTCGAACCTTTTAGAAAAGCGCGACATAGTTCTCAACCTTGTCCGTCATAAAGATCATTTACAGGAACTGGTCAGCGAACGTACCTCGGCACTGGAACGCCAGGCGAAGGACCTTCGTGCAGCAAAGGAACGGGCGGAACGGCAGGCAGAGACATTGAATGTACAGGCAAAGGAGCTGATCGCAGCACGGGAAGCAGCGCTGGAAGGTTCGCGGTTAAAATCGGCGTTTGTGGCGAACATGAGCCACGAAATAAGAACGCCCATGAACGGGATCATCGGGATGGCTGAACTGCTCAACGATACCGAACTGAATAGCGAACAGCGGAAGTTCCTTGATATCATCGTCAGCTCGGGCAATGTCCTGCTCAACATCATTAACGATATCCTTGATTTTTCAAAGATCGAAGCGGGAAGATTGTCTTTGGAAAATGTTCCGTTCGAGATCGAACCGGTCATCGAAGAGACCGTTTCGATCTTATCGCAACGCGCGTATGCAAAAGGAATTGAGATCGTTTCTTCCATTGGCAGCACGGTTCCGAAAATCGTTCATGGCGATCAGGTTCGGCTGCGGCAGGTGATCACGAATCTGCTTGGCAATGCGGTAAAATTTACTCATCACGGTGAGGTCGTTCTTTCGGTCGAAGCCGATTCGTTCTCGGAAGAGAGCGTTCAGCTACGGTTCTCTGTTACGGATACCGGTGTCGGCATTTCCTTAGAGAATCAAAAAAAACTCTTCCAGCCTTTCATGCAGGCGGACAGTTCGACAACAAGAAAATACGGCGGTACCGGTTTAGGTCTGGTGATATCGCAAACGCTGGTCAGCCTTATGGGAGGCGAAATAATTCTTGCAAGTTCTCCCGATGTGGGAACGACATTTTCGTTTGCGCTGAAGTTCCAGTATTCCACTGCTCCGGAAAATGAAAGCGTCAATTCCGTATCCGGCAAACCCATCCGGGTGCTGATCGTTGAAGGGAATACAGCCCTGAGAACTACGGTTGGAAATTATTTAAAGGAACAATCGATACTGGTCAACACGGCCGGGAACGGTACCGATGCGCTGGAACTGCTTCAAACAGCGGAACGGGATAATACTCCGTTTGATATTGTTCTGACCGGCGAACAAATAAATATTTCCGGCAACGATGATCTTATCCGCCGGATACGTCAGTCACCCGGACATACTTTGGTGAAGGTGATAATAATGAAAGCGGTGCACAACGGCGAACACAACGCCGGACCGAAGGAACTTACGGAGCATGCCATAGCCGATGGAATTTTGCTGAAACCCGTGCGCCGGACAGAACTGGTGTCGCAGATCCGGACTTTGGCGGGAAATTCTGTGCTACCGAATAAAGCCGAACCGACGGTCAATCTGAACGGTGCCAAAAGTGTACCGAGCATTTCGACAGAACGGATACTTGTTGTTGAAGACAATGAAGTGAATCAGGAAGTGGCATTGAAAATGCTGAAAAAGATCGGCTTTACTGCCGACATTGCAAACAATGGCGTAGAAGCACTGGAAAAACTTTCCGAGAATTCGTACGCGCTGGTGCTTATGGATTGTCAAATGCCGGTGATGGATGGGCTGGAAGCAACAAAGAAGATTCGTGCATTGCGGACTCCGAATTACGGCATCCCAATTATTGCCTTAACGGCAAATGCCGTGAAAGAAAATGTCAGCGAATGTTTTGAAGCCGGTATGGACGATTATCTTTCAAAACCTATTACGATGAAGTCATTGGAACAGATGTTGACAAAGTGGATGAAACCGGGCCAGCAGTCCGAAGCTCGGGACGTTCCGATGCACGCCGATGATGAGTCGATCATCAACACGCGCACTCTGGATGGTCTGCGGCTTCTTGCGGAAAGCGAAAGCGACGGATGGCTGGACAAGTTGATCAAGATGTATATCAGCCGCAGCCGCGAAATATTGGAGCAGATGCGGATGGCGATCCTTTTGCAAAACGAAGAAATGGTAAATCAGCAGGCGCATAAATTGCGGGGCAGCAGCACCAATATCGGTGCGGTGCGTATCAATGCATTAACAGAATTACTGGAACAGCCGATAAGACCGGAAGGGTTTGCGGAAGTTCAGAGAATCTATGACCGATTGCTGCACGAGTTTGCCATCACGCAGCGTCATCTTGAAGGAGGGTATTTACATGCGGGATGATATTCTTCGTATTCTTGTTGCCGATGATGATCCGATTGCTTTGAAGATCGTGGAAACGAATCTATTGTCATTCGGCTATGAAGTATTGTGCGCGCAGGACGGCCAGGAAGCATGGGGAATGTATCTTGAACGGTCTCCGGCCATCGTTATCACCGATTGGATGATGCCGAAAATTAATGGACTGGAATTTACGAGAATGATCCGTAATCATAATCGTTTTCCCTATACGTATATCTTCTTCCTTACGGTGCTCGGGGGAAAGGGAAGCTACATCGAAAGCATCCATGCCGGATCAGATGATTTCATTACCAAGCCGGTTGACGTTGATGAATTGCGCGTGCGGCTTCACGTAGCCGAACGGACGATCCGTTTGCATACGCACGCAAAGAAACTTGAAGGAATGTTTAACGCCTGCCCGGGTTGTAAACGGATCATGCAAAAAGACCGGACCTGGGCTTCTATTGAATCGTTATTGGCCGAAAAATCTTACGCATCGCTCTCACACGGAGTGTGTCCATCGTGTTACGAAACGATAATGAAACCGCAGATCGAATCATTTAAGAACCGGAAGAGAACCGTTCCGGATCAGCAGATGTAATTGAGGTATAATATGAAGATCGTAGTAGCTGATGATGATATTATTTCCCTGATGACATTGACCGCGCGTCTGAAATCGCTGGGACATGTCGTATTCGAAGCGGAGAACGGTGAAATTGCCTGGGAATTGTACCGGTCGAAGGAACCAGAAGTAATTATAACGGACTGGATGATGCCGAAAATGAACGGCATTGAGCTGTGCAAAAAGGTCCGCCTGCAAAAGAACAATCGCTACACCTACATTATCATGCTCACCTCGAATTCGGGGAAGGAGAATTTTCTTGTCGGCATGGATTCCGGCGTGGATGATTTCCTTCAGAAACCGTCGGACAGCGACATCATCGGCATTAAACTCTTTGTGGCCCAACGCATTCTTTCGCTGGAGTCGGATGTGACAAGGCTGGAAGGATTGCTTCCATTATGCTCTTATTGCAAAAATGTGCGGAACGTGGATGAAAGCTGGGAAGATGTCAAGAGTTATGTCACGATGCGAAGCAATGCTCAGTTTACCTCTTCGTATTGTCCCGATTGCGAACAAAAACTCAATACACAAGCGATCGTGTAAGTGGACAATATTGACCAACTGAAAGCAGTTCGCCAACAGCGCTGATCCGGGCATTCTTGATTGCCGGTAAACGAAAAAAAATCTTGTAATCCTGCAAAAACATGCAATTATTTTTTGGCATATCTCTTGTAGGTGCCATAATCGCCGGAAGAGTTTTTTCACATTATTGTACGGGGAAATTATTGATGCCTGGTGTTTTTAAACGATGCCCGCTTTGCCTGAAAGAATGGAATACGGAAGAAGAGTTTTTGCAGGACCGGTCATTATTGATCAATGGCTATCAATTTGCCGGAAGACAAACAACTCCTCCGTTTCCGGACGGATATATACTTTTCACACACAGTGTCCAAGGCTGTGGAACGACACTGGCTGTCATTGCCAAAGTATTTAAGGAAGTCGATCGGAAGAAAGAAACACGTCCTTTATTTTCACCTATGTAAAGAGAATATGTATGGATACCTCTAAAGATATCGTTCAACAACATGTTTCGGACGAGTTATTGCAGCTTGTAAGTTTTACGATCGGCACCGAGGAATTCGGCGTTGATATTCTAAAAGTGCAGGAGATCAACCGGATGGTCGATGTAACTCGCGTTCCGAATACGCCGGAATATGTTGACGGCATCATCAACCTTCGCGGGAAAGTCATCCCGATCATCGATCTTCGCCGCCGTTTTAGAATGGAGCGGAAACTGAAGGACAAGAATACAAGGATTATCGTTGTGGAATTGAACGGCCGGGTGCTTGGTTTTGTGGTCGATGCCGTCAGCGAAGTGCTTCGAATTCCGAAAAGCGTTACGGAAGCGCCGCCGCCGATCATTGCCGGTATTGATGCAGATTATATTACGGCGATAGCAAAACTGGAAAATCATCTGCTCATTCTTTTGGACCTTGAACGGATATTGACGGTCGCCGAATGTGCAGAAAATCAAGCGATCGCAGCATAATATGCCGAATTGTTCCGCCCGTGAACAGTGTGCGTTGCAGGGGATACTGTCATCATGTTGGAAATCTTTTGGCATGCTTGTTCGGCAAAATTATTTTTTTGGGAGATGCAAATGGAGTTGGAATGGAAAGAGGCAATGGCAACGGGGGTAAAAGAAATTGACGAGGCCCATAAGGTCCTGATTATCTGGATCAACCGACTGAGTGTTGAAATGAGATCCAATAACGGGAGACAGGAAATAATCAACGGACTTGATTTTTTGGAAAAATATGCGGCGCTGCATTTCTCGCATGAAGAAAATTGTATGCTTCAGCTCCAATGCCCAAGTTTCCGTGCGAACAAGAATGCGCATGCCGAGTTCCTTGAGTTTTTTGCCCGGATGAGAAAAAATATCGAAGTCAACGGTCCCACGGTAAAAGCGGTCCTTGAGATCAAGAGTGTGATGGGTGATTGGCTGAAGAACCACATCATGAAAATCGATATGGGACTTGCAAAGTGTGTAAAACAAAATAATATGCCTGCGGTCGTCGTCGAGGAAGAGACAGAGTAAAGGCGGATGCTCAAGTAAATATCCTGCCCGGAGATCTGTTGTACGATCAAATACGAAAATAATAAAATCATAAATTATTCCCATCATTGAATAAACTGGTAAACCGATGAAACCGTTCCGAATTATTTCAATTATTGCCATCTCCTTTTTTCTGAATACGAATGTCTATTCCCAAAATTTTGCCAAGGTCATCGAGATCGTCGGCAACCTTGAAGACTCCATGACCGTCCGGTTCGCGAATGAGGCGAACGTCCGTTCATCGGAGATCGCAGCCATCAAAACGGACCTTGCCGTGATAAAAAAAATGCTGATGAACAGCGATCAGTCCAATGGTTCCGATCTCCTGAACCGCGCTGCTTCTGAATCGCAAAGCATTCTTGAACGGTTGGCGGCACTTGAATGGAATACCCGTGACACAAACACGTTGGCTTATGTCACGCGTTTATCGCAGCATCTTGATCAGCTGATTGGTGAATTGAATAAAGTGATTGACGCAGAAAAAAAAGATGCTCAAAAACCGGCATCGTCTTCGCCGATTCAGATCAGCGGCATTATGTTTTCGTACTTCGTCTATTCCACAGAAGGGAAAGAAGGGAAAGATTTTAACCGATTCGATCTGGATAGATTGTACCTCACCGCTAAGGGACAGGTGTTCGATGGAGGGAAAATTCAGGTGACAACGGACCTGTTCCGCGGCACATCCTATCGTCAGCCCGATTCTATAGCAAAAATGTACTATGGCGGATTTGCCGTGCGGTTGAAATTCGCGTTCATGGATTTCGCACCGTACAATTTCCTATCCATAAAATTCGGATTGATACCGACAGTATGGCCGAGTTTTGTTGACGGAGTGTGGAAATACCGCGGTATCAGCGGATCTGTTTCTGATCTGCAGGCGTACTACCCGACGGCGGATGTGGGCGTTTCCGTCTCATACGCATTGCCGGGAAAAATGGGCGATGTGTCGGGATTTATTATGAACGGAAGCGGATTTACCTCTGCTGAAACAAACCGGTATAAGGATTTTGCCGTGCGGGCAAACGTGTATCCTTTTGTTGATGATCCGCTGTTGAAACCGCTGCTTCTTGCCGCCTACATGTTGAAAGGGAGCATGATGAACACAAAATCATCGGCCTTGCCGCGGGACAGATATGGCGCACTGGTCAGTTATAGCTATTCCGTTGCATCAGCAACGGTGGAGTATAATTCCCGTCAAGACGCGGCGAAATATGCCGATACACTTGTCGACGGATCGGCCCTATCATTCTTTGGAGAAGTAAAGGCACCCATGGATGAATGGAAAAATAAAGTATCATTGCTGTGGCGTTATGATATTGTTGAACCCAATGATAAAAAAGGTGGAGATGTTACCCGATTAAAAATTCTTGGGTTGATCTACAAACCGGTAGACAAACTTGTTTTTGCCATCGATCGACAGTGGATCGATGCCGAAACAAAATCGATGAAACAATTCGACAATATATTGATCAGCAAGGATAACCGGTGGTTCTTCCATGTGATTGTAAATTTTTAAGTTGACGTATCATCATGGTAGTTTGAGGAGAAGAAGATGTGCGCGATCAGTTGAAACAATCAATGATGCAAAGCATTCTGCTATGAGGCATGAATGAAGAAGGGGAGTGAGCAATTGTCGGAGACATGGAGAGTTTGGAGTCCGAAACGGTCTGGTTTCTTACGGTCAAATCATCGGCAGAATCTACATCAGCACCTTCCCAAAAAGAGTTGGACGACTAAGGACACGATTGCAGTTTTGCCAAGGGTTTAAAAATATGTCGTAAAACCTTTGCGCGGTTCAGAAGTGCCGATCCGAAAAGAAGCGAAAGCTAGAAAGTGTTTATGGATCTGATGTGCAATGAAAATTATTTGTTTGAAAACGAATCCCACGATATACAGCGGTAATTCCTTCTTACTGCTTGGATCGTGGAGCACCCTGGATGATGTCAATGCGGTGGTTGATACGGGAAGCGATGACTATATCATCAAAGAAATTGAGACCATCTATACGGGAGTGGGGAAAGTACCGGTGAATAAAGTTATCCTCACCCATAATCACTTTGATCATATGGGCGGCGCAACTCACCTCAAAAAAAAATACAATTGTACCGTCTATGCAAAGATCTTTACTGATCATATCGTCGATGAGATTTTGCAGGATGAAGCTGAAATACGTCTTGCCGACAAAATATTTACGGTGATATATACACCGGGTCATTCAACTGATTCCCTTTGCTTGTATTGCAAGGAAGAACAGATCCTGTTCTCCGGCGATACAACGTTGCAGATCAGAGATGAAACGGCCACGTATACAAAAGGATTTGTCGGCACGCTAAAAAGATTGTCTGCTTTATCGATCAAGACAATTTATCCGGGTCATGGTAAACCTATTCACGAATTTGCGGAAGAGATGATCCATGATTCTTTGGCAATTGTATTAAATTGCAAAGTAATATAACCAGACAACCTTCCTGATCTTACGAGAAGTAACCCCAAAATAGAATATTGTTGGAAAAATCCAATACGCACCGTTTGTCTTGGTCTGTGTGAAGAATCTAATTGTGAGCAATATATATCACCGAAAACACATAGAATTCAGGGATGGAGACGATACGAACTTCTATCCCTGTACGTTGCAAGTGAATAGCATGCTCAATGCATTGTGGTGAAGTGACGAATTCTGTGAAATAATAAATCTCCATACGCAATATAACGTAGGCATGCGCAATATTAACCAACTGCAAAAAAATCTCCATGCATTTTACGGTGGGCAGTAAACATGATTCCAATTCATTCAAATAAATGAACAATTGTGAAATATTTAGTTGGCACAATGGTTGTATGAGTCTTGGCAACGGCAAAAACTGTGGGGTTAGGCAATAACAAAGAAGATAATTTCAGACTATTTGAATAATTAATGATCTATTAAATAAACAGAAGTTCCACTAAACAAAAGAGGCCTACTATGGCAGAAGTAATTGCAAAGCAAACCGGTGGAGATGAACTAATTCAATTAGTGAGTTTTACAATAGGAGACGAGGAATTCGGCGTTGATATTCTGAAAGTGCAGGAGATCAACCGGATGGTCGATGTAACCCGCGTTCCGAATACACCGGAATATGTTGACGGCGTCATCAATCTTCGCGGGAAAGTCATCCCGATCATCGATCTTCGCCGCCGTTTCGGAATGGACCGGAAGGTGAAGGATAAGAACACGAGAATTATCGTTGTCGAATTGAACGGCCGGGTGCTTGGCTTTGTGGTCGATGCCGTCAGCGAAGTGCTTCGAATTCCGAAAAGCGTTACGGAAGCTCCGCCGCCGATCATTGCCGGTATTGAAGCAGAATATATCACGGCAATTGCAAAACTGGAAAACCGTCTTCTTATTCTTTTGGATCTGGAACGCGTTTTGACAACGGAAGAACACAAAGAATTACAGGCAGTGGCAGCATAAATTCATTGATAAACCGTCCGTTCCAGCAAACGGTTTGCGATAAGAAGTTTCTTATGAATGTTGTGAAATTACATATAGCACTGTTAACGGCGATCATGTTGATCGGCATCGGAATATCTGCATCTGCTCAGGAAACAACAAAGAGCGCAAAGGAAAAACTGTTGGAAATGATGCAGGAGCCGCAAGCGGCCCCCAAAAAAACTACTCCTGCAAAAACAACAGCCGTTTCACAATCAAAGATAAATAAAACGGTCCGGGCTCAGCAAGCACCTGCCGTTCCAGCGCCTGAAAAGACAGAACAAGAATTTAAAAATAAAGCACAATTAATAAACACAGTAAGCAACGGCAATATTGCCGGGTCATCGTTGGATGCATCAAAAAATGATTCATCCGTATTAATATTTTCCGGACTGCTGCTTGCCGTTATTATCATCTTCACCATTATAAGGAGAAACATCATGAAATGGTTTTATGATCTAAAAATAGGGACAAAGCTGATCTCAGCATTCGTTCTCGTTGCGCTAATCGGCGCATTTATTGGCTACAATGGA
>CAJBTU010000354.1 GCA_903958625.1 uncultured Ignavibacteriota bacterium
GTTTCCCCTCCTTGAGTAGGTTAATCTGACTATAATTGATACAATTTTTGTGCCATCCGAAAAGTATTGAAATTCCTAATGAATTTTTCAACTTCAATGCAAGACTCAATGAAATTTTGTAGAAATACCATAACGGCATTGTAAATTTTACTGTTTCCTGTAATAATTGACGTGGCTTTCGCCGACCGTTAAACCAATTGTTTTCTTAAATAACGTCTTCACTCATACTTGTCCAAAATAAATCTAAAAACTTTTTCTCTTCTTTTCTTGAAGGGGTTCCAAAGGAATGCCGACTCGATGTATATAATTGTATCGGCACAAGAAAAGAAGCAAAAGAACCCCTTGCGATATTTAACGCGCGCGATGAATCCCGTTCGCTCAATCTTCCTAAATTTCGCTCCCACCCACTTTTCAAAATATTCTGATATAAGTAAAGAATGAGCCTACTTTTTGTTACACTCAAAAACTTTTCCAATTTGGCGAACTTATACCACTATTGATCTTCCACGCACGGTATTTTGGACGGCAGTGGTTTTCACTAATCAAAAGGATTTTTCACGGTAATTAAATACCATCGGGGCCATGTTAAGAAAGCCCCGATTTTGTGTTCACTATTTATTGGATCGCAATCGTTACTCGGTGACGGCAACTTCATATTCACCAACAGTCAACGCACGGGCTTGAGCACCCGCCGGTATGTCACCTTCATCTCCTTTACATAATAATGCCAGCGGACAAAGAACAACTCCCACAGCAACTGATGTTCCGGTTTTCGATTCACCTTTCGTAAAAAAGTTTCCGCTTAATGCTACGGCCGTTCCATCGACGGTGGTTGTGTTCTGAATGGATATTGTCAGCTTTCCGGCTTGTCCGACCATTCCGGCACTTTCCGAATCTTCCACCAGACAAACAACAGGCGTATTTGCCTTAATCACTTTTTTCCCTTTGATCATAACATCGGTCGCAACATAGAGCACTAACTCCTGTCCGGTTTTCAATTGCTTACTCGATAATTTATTTTTTGATTTAACGACAACAACAGTACTTGCAGGCATCTTCACTGCTTCCTGAGGTAACACAAGAGATACTGATAATACTACTACCGAAATGAAATAAACCATTTTTTTCATAATGCTTGCTCCTTATATTTAAGTGGTAACGGATAAACGAATAAAAAGGCTCCATAGCCTCCTATGAAACCTGTTATTAATCGCAGGATATTGTTGCTTTCATAAAATCCGAATAGCTGAAGCAGTGGATCAATTGCTGCAAGACCTATCAGAAGTAATCCGATCAGCGATCTCTTCCAAAATGGGAACTGCAGTTTGGAAAATGCGGCGGCAACGGCGATTCCCAAATAGCCCGAAGCACAGCGCGCACAAAGCGCCCAAGGTCTTTCAAAAACCCAAAAACACCGTGTTGGATATTGATGACATATTGGTGAGAAGAGAGAATAGAGTTTTTCTCCGGCTGGATAACCTTTTATCTCTTGTAATACCGGCGCCCAAAACGATAAAATAACTACCGAGAAGTAGAAGGCATAAATAACAACTCTTATTGCTTTGTCAAATTTAGTGATCAGCATAATTTCATTTTTCAAAATATTTTTTTCTTTTTTCCTACTCTGAACATAAGGAAAGTGAATCACTTCAGCTATTGCAATTGAGGCAAAACCTCTTTTGACAATGCTTTTTGATTAAGGCGGACAGGATCAATCCGAGAATTCCCGTTAAAATCGCCGATCAGGGTTCTTGCATTTTCGTGAAGTGCGTTTTATACGCAGAAGTTTCTCTTCCAGAATAAAGGATGCCAAGAGATTATTATTTTTCGAGGAGCGGGTGAAGGGACGAAGACCAATGAATTGTACTATTGCGGGAGTATCGTTAAAATTATGCGGTGATTGCACGCGGCAAAATTAATCGATGAATAATGCCGTTGGTTGAAGCTATTGTTTGGGCGGATTTGTGTTAAAAGAATTTTCAGCTACTCTTCGAGTGTGTATTTATCCTGTCCGCCATAGAATCATCAGATTTCTTTAAGAGCCATCCAAACAATAAAATTGTAATGACAATAATCAGATACACCAATATGCCGATAATGATTTCCATAAATCAATCTCCGCATTGTTCGTTCTATTGTGCGTTGACCAAATATCCTTTTTCACACTGTGCGTACTTTTCTTCATCTCAAAACCAGTTGACGAAACAACGGAAATATTTTCACATTGCAGAGTGATGAAAACGGCCGAAATAATTAATTTACTATTTGCAACGGCAATCAATGATTGTTATATTTAGTCAGGAAACGTAGGGCATAAAGATTTCAGAAAAATGCAACATTCTGCTATTTTGGATAACGGGAATCAGTAGCCTTTTTAGGACGTTCGAATCACACCCGCCTGACCAAGCAGGATAATCTTGGGCGTTTAGCTCAGTTGGTTCAGAGCGTTCGCCTCACACGCGAAAGGTCGTAGGTTCAAGTCCTACAACGCCCACAAAAACCGCTGCCTCCGCACAATGGAGGCTTTGTTGTTTTCAGTCCGTTCTCTCTAATTAAAAGCA
Organism: uncultured Ignavibacteriota bacterium; assembly: GCA_903958625.1. Taxonomy (GTDB): domain Bacteria; phylum Bacteroidota; class Ignavibacteria; order UBA10030; family UBA8401; genus UBA8401. The sequence continues at coordinate 2,562 of CAJBTU010000354.1, forward strand.
AATTCACTATCCGGAAAGTTCTCTATGAAACAAGTTCTTATTGCAACAACGTGCCTGCTGTTAATGTCGTGCGGCGGCGGAAAAAAAGCAGAATTAAAAACCGATAAAGACAGCGTCAGCTACAGCATTGGACTCGACGTCGGAAGAACATTCCAGCGCCAGGGTATCGAAGTGACTCCCGAAGCATTTCTGCAGGGCTTAAAGGATGCAGCGGATACGTCAGGGAAATGCCTTTTGACCGATGAGCAGATCCGGGCAACGATGATGGCATTCCAGCAAAAGATGATGGCAAAGCAGCAGGAAAAAATGATGAAGGAATCGGGCCCGGCAACCATTGAAGGAACAAAATTCCTTGAAGAGAACAAATCCAAACCGGGCGTTGTTGCAACCGCAAGCGGACTGCAATACAAAGTGATCACAGCCGGAAAAGGGAAAAAACCTTCAGCATCGAATGAAGTGAAGGTCCATTATCGCGGAACATTGATCAACGGTACGGAGTTCGACAACTCTTACAAACGGGGCGAACCAATCTCTCTTCCCGTAAGCGGCGTGATTCCCGGATGGACCGAAGCACTGCAACTGATGCCGGTTGGCTCAAAATGGGAATTATATATTCCCGCTAATCTCGGATATGGAAACAATCCTTCCGGACCGATACCGCCCGGATCAACATTGATCTTTGAAGTGGAACTTCTGGGAATCGTAAAATAGATTACGGAGTGACTTTTCTCAATAAAAAATCCCATCTTTGATTGAGATGGGATTTTTTTATGTACCGTTATGCAGTTCTTCTATTCGATCCGCTTGATAAGGTCAATGACCGGAAACAGGTGCCATTGCCCGCCGAACGGATAATCGCCATAGGCCAGTTTGAAACCCGGACTCAGTTGCGCTGTTTCCGTAATACTCCACAAAATATTTCCGGTCGTTTCCAAAAATAAATTTCGATGTCCTAAGGTATATTCGCTGTCATACTTCTCTGTCGTAAACGGAAAGACAAAAGCCTCACCTTTCATATGATTTGCGAAACAGGAATGTATTGCGCCTTCGGAAGCGACTGCAAAAATGAAACTATTTTTTAATTTCGATCTGTATCTCGTTCCGGCGGAGAAACCACGGCATGAACGGAGGATCGTAACGGGCAATAACGGGTATACTCCCTGCCGCATATCCATTACTCTTCATCCATTGAATGAGTTCCTGTTCGTGTTCCGACATTGAAGACTCCGTCCATCGTCCCGAGAATCGAATAACAGCAACCGTGCGTGAAGGGATCTCCCGAATGCGAATGGTTGAATCGTTCGGCTGCGGAGTTGTTGCGAGGGTAAATTTTAACGGCATAACAAAGGCGATCGCATAACCATCGGAAGAGCGTGTTGTTGTGACCGGTGCGGTCATCTCAATTTTTTCGGAGCGGGTTGTCGTTACCGGGGCGGTCATGGAGATGCCGGTGTTGGAGCTATTGTTTCCCGAAATGTATTTGAACAATTTTTTGAATCCGGCATTCGATGCATCGTCCATCACCGAGGCGCCGATAAACGTTTCGGCAACGATGTACGGCTGATACTCGCGTATCTCGATTGCTCCATCGGACTTGATCACTTTGTATGCCGGTTCATCTATTGCCATACAGACCGATCCCAAATTCAACAATAAGAACATGGTTGATATAATATATTTCATGTCTCATATTTCCCTTCCTAACTATTTATTCATATTATTTTTACAGAAACAATCGGTCACGGCGAAATTGACTGCACTAACAGTGCGACTTCGTTGTGACCATTTTTCTAATTATTTTTTCTTGAACCAGGGGATGAACGCGCTCGTTGTCCTTTGGTATTCCCGATACCGTTCCCCTTTGGATCTGATGGCATTCTCTTCTGTCAACGGAATACCGGTCACACGGAGCAACAGGAATAGCATGATCGCCGGAGCGAAGAGTGCGATCCATCCTCCGTCGGATGCCAATGCAAAGATCAGATAAGACAACCAGATGAGCCATTCAAAAAAATAATTCGGATGACGAGAGTAATTCCATAACCCCGTTGTGCATACTTGACCTTTGTTGGCAGGATCGTTTTTGAACGAATTCAGTTGAGCATCCGAGATCGTTTGTCCGGTCACCGAAATAAGCCAGATTCCAATGCCGAAATATTCTAACAACGCTATGCCCGGGGCAGGATTGTTTGCGATAACGATGAATTGTACCGTCACAAACACGATAGCCAATGCCTGATATTGATAGAAGAGAAAATAACGGAATGGAATATTCTTCTTCCATTCTTTTTCCAGCATATCATACCGGGCGTCATGATGATGACCAAGAACCCGGGTGAATAAAAGATAAGAGCCAAGACGAATTCCCCAGATTGCCGTCATCGCACCGATGATCATTCTCCGTGTAATGTCACCGTCGCCAAGATAGGCGTAGAACATTCCGATAGCCGCAAGACCGAATCCCCAGCCGGCATCAACAATCATCGGTTTATTGGTTGCGCGGTAGATAAGCCAGAGAATACACATCATCGAAAAGACGAGTGCATATCCGTAAAGTGATGTTTGTAGAATCTGTACTAACATTTTTTTTATTCCCCTCTTTTATCATCTTTCGGCGCATTCGTCACGATTACATCGGGACTCATTAGCTCAAGATGAACAGTAGGTTATGTCCAACCTCAGATGGCGTATCCTCTTTTTGGACGAGCACACCGCAGAATGAATGTTTATTTCCGCACTAATATTTTTTCAAGGCCTTCGCCGTTTTTCAACGAAAATATCTGGATCAGGACATATCCCGTTACGGCAATACTACCGAGGGTGATGAAAAGAACTGTCCACAATCCTTTCACGGCAATATTCGTTTCTCTGTAATATACCCACATTAAAAGTACGAAGATATTAGCATAAAAGTCCCAAAGCGTCGCCCGCATCCACGGAATGCTCGACAAATAGTTCCATTCCTTAAACAGATTGCTTTGAATACTGGTATCAACGACGATATATATCATCCAGATGCAGACAACGGAAAATAGAATTACGAAAAGATTTTTCATCGATATCTCCTTTTTGTGCAATGATAACAATGCGATTGCGTAAAAAGTTCAATCTTTTACAGTGTAAAGTTTCGAAGTATTGCGTTTTTGTAGCCCTTTCCAATTTCCCATTCGAAAAAAGTGACGTCAATATTGCTGGTTGATAGTACACATTTTAATTGTTATACTCAAAAAGTTCTTAAACAAGATAAATTTGTATGATGAAAGCAAGTAATCAAACATTGAAATTTCTTGTCTTCTTGTTTTTAATACTCCCCAGTGCTATATCTTCTCTCTATTCCAAAACACTATTTGTACCGAATCAATATCGAACAATCCAATTTGCCATTAATGGTGCACGCACCGGTGATACTGTTCTGGTCGATGATGGCATATATTATGAAAATCTTCGCATCAACAAGAATATCGTACTCGCCAGCCGCTTTATTATAGACAAAGCCCCTTCCCATGTTTCCAATACAATTATTGACGGGAGTAAACCGAGCAATGTACTCAAAGCAAGTGTAATCTATATTAGCGGTACAACAGACACCAATTGTGTTATTGTAGGATTTACGCTTAGGCGCGGGACTGGTACATATCTCCATGTTCCTCCAGACCCTATTTGGAATTCCATACCGTACGGTTTTAGTGTACATAATATCGCCGGAGGGGGAATCCTCATCGATAATGCAAGCGCACGTATTGCTTATAACATTGTTACAGAAAACTCACTTTCCACACGATACAAAAATAATTTTTCATTTGGAGCCGGTATTGGATCCAACGATTCAACCTACGGCAAAAATATTCCACCGTATATCATTGTAGAACATAATACGGTCATTCATAATATTTCGGATGGAGATGAATTCGCTGAAGGGGGAGGTGTTGATATCGGGCAGCCGGGAATCATTCGCTTTAATACGATCACCGATAATCGTACCACTTCGCACAAGCGATCGGTAGGCGGCGGCGTTAACCTTTGTCAAAATTCTAATTTTGATCTTCTCCTCGATGGAAATTATATCTGCCGCAATTATGCAGATATTGGTGCCGGAATGATCGTTTCTTCCGGTTTTATCAGACGCGGGCGGTCGATTGTAACAAACAATATCTTTGTTGACAATGAGGCGTTTGAAGTTGGAGGCGGTGTGCATGTCGGGGGAGATTCGTATGTTCTCTTTATTAACAATACCGTTGTACGAAATACTGCGCTGGCAAGTGGCGGCGGAATCTTTGTGGAAAAAGAATCTCATTGTAGTCTCATCAATAATATCATTTGGGGAAATAATGAAGAAGAGTTATCTGTTCATGGTGATTTCCAGGCGATCTCAAATTTAATTGAAGGGGGACATACAGGACGAGACAACATTCGTGACGATCCGAAATTCCTTCCGGACGATTCACTTTATCGACTCTCACCCAATAGTCCATGTATTGGAACTGGAACCGACCGCATTTCGATCATAGAAAAATCATTTCCGATGCCGGATCATGATTATTTCGGCCGCCAACGTCCTGTTCCGTACGGCACATCGTACGATATCGGAGCGATAGAATCGTCATTTGAACCTTCTTTTACCGCAACGAAGATTCGGGAAACACGGAATGCGTCGAGTGATTCTAAATTTAAATTCACAATCGTTATTGACCAAATCACTTTAGGTGATCGTGATCCGGTTACTTCCAAAATTATCCGCGCCGGAAAAATGCATACTATACTCATCGTCAACGATTCCACCCGGTATACACTGAACGATTCTCTGCCAGTTCCTGCATTTATAATTTCACCCGAAAATAATCTTATAGAACTGGAACTCATCGGCAGGGCAATGCAAAGGGATAAAGGGATCAATGTCTCTTTCTGGTTTGAAGGATTAGATTCTTATGCTTCGTTATTACCTAAAGCGCACGAAGTAATATACCGCTGCTATTCAGAATTGAAACCTGGGAAATATAAACTGTTTTTCCAGCCGCAGGATCAGGAAAACATTATTAGATATACCAACAAATTTTTCATAGAAATTATTGTCCTGCCGTACTGGTACCAACGATGGTGGGCGTATGCCGTGTTTGGATTCGGCGTCATTGGTATCGCTATCGGATTCTATCAAATGCAGGTTGTGCGAATACGGCTGGCTCAAAAACTTTCACGTGAGCAACTGCAAGCCGACAAGATCACGGAAATGAGCAATGTAAAGTCCCGTTTTCTTGCAAATATTTCGCATGAACTGCGGACACCGCTTACCATGATCATCGGACCGATCGATGCATTGATCGCGCAGACAAGCGATCAGGAATTAAAGGAACAATTAGGATATATTCAGCGAAACAGCCGAAAACTGCTCAGGCTTATCGAACAGCTGTTACAATTTTCCCGGCTCGAATCAGGGAAAATTAGACTGCGTGTTTCGCCGATGGATGTTATACCGTTCCTCAGAAGAATCACCGGATATTATATAAGCCAGGCGGCAAAAAATCAGATCGACCTGCAGTTCGTCTCTTCTGTTGATACAATTCACGGTATGATCGATGCGGAAAAGATCGAACATATCCTGCAAAACTGTATTTCGAATGCGCTAAAATACACGCACTCCGGAGGGTCCATAACCATTCGCACATGGCAGGAGAAAAACGAACTTGTCTTTTCCATCAAGGATACCGGTGACGGGATCGCACCGGAGCATCTGCCGCATGTGTTTGACCGCTTTTATCGCGTCGATCCGACGCACAAAATGGAAGGAACAGGGATCGGCCTTTCTCTTTCAAGGGAACTGGCAGAGGTTCACCGTGGGACGATATTTTTGGACAGCGAACTCGGGAAAGGGACAATGGTCACCGTTCGCATACCACTCACAGGGTATACAGAAACGGAATTCTCATCAGTACCTTATGTCCCTCAGGAGATTGAAACCAAAAACAGTACGTCGTCTCCTCTTCCCGAACCCCCTTCCGGTGAAAAGGATGAGTTACCGATCATTCTGATTGCTGAAGACAATATCGATGCGAGGGGATTTATCCGGTTACAGCTTTCAAAACAATATACCGTGATTGAGGCGTTGGATGGCGAAGATGCGCTGAATAAAACAAAATTTCAGATACCGGATCTAGTGATCAGCGATGTGATGATGCCGAAGAAGAACGGATGGGAACTTTGCCGGGAATTGAAAAAGGATGAACGGACCTCTCATATTCCGGTCATTTTGTTGACCGCCTTGGCCGAGAAAGAGGATAAATTGAAGGGGCTTGATTCCGGAGCTGATGATTATCTCGTCAAACCGTTCGACGCCAACGAACTGCACTCACGCGTGCGGAATCTTTTAGAGATCAGAACAAAGCTCCGCGAATCGTATGGGAAGACGGTCCCGCTGAAACTGGGAGAAGTCTTTGTAACAGCGCTCGACGATGCATTTCTGGACAAAGCATTCGGCATCGTTAACGCACATCTATCGGAATCCGAATTCAGTGTTGAGGCATTTGCGCACGAGATGTTCCTCAGCAGAACCCAACTGCAGCGTAAAATTAAAGCCGTCACAAATTTTTCTCCAAGTGATTTTATCCGGCACCTCCGTCTGCAGCGAGCAAAAGAACTTCTGGAAAAAAATGCCGGTACGGTGGCCGAGATCGCGGACCGTGTCGGGTTCAACAATCATTCATACTTCGCAAAATGCTTTCAGGAACAATTCGGAATTCTTCCCAATCACATCCGCAATCCTCACAAATAATACCTTTTTGTCCTGTTTTGTTTAACCCCTCAACAGAAAAGAATGCATCACCAGTGGTATAGTTTGCACCACTGGTGTTAACGCATTACACTCAGCATTTTCTATTTTTGGTCAGCTTTAAAATACCCATCACCAACCATTGGAGGTAAGTATGCGTAAACACTTCGTTGTCGATATTACATTCCTGCTGTTCGCTTTTCTTTTTATTTCAAATGCAACAACACGTAAGGTCCCGCAGGATTATGCAAAAATACAATTGGCGATCAATTCGGCGGTGAATGGCGATACGGTGCTTGTAGCGGAAGGAGCATATATCGAGAATATTGTTATCAATAAAAAAATCATACTTGCAAGCCAATTCTATTTGGATAAAGATACTTCACATATATCGAAAACAATCATCGACGGCAGTGCACCGACGCATGCAGACAGCGGAACAGTGGTTGTGTTGGCCCTCGGGACTGATTCAACAACACTCGTCACGGGATTCACCATTACCAAGGGATCTGGCATGAAGTTGCCGTGGGGGAATTTAAATACCCGTTACGGAGGAGGAGTTGTACTGACAGAATCAGGAGGAGGAACCA
>CAJBTU010000355.1 GCA_903958625.1 uncultured Ignavibacteriota bacterium
AATGCCGTAACGATCTCCTGCGTATCACCAAGTGCCATGGAAAACGGTCCCGAAGAAATACATAATTCCCTTGATCCGGCAGGTTCATATATTCCGTCAATCCATCCTACACGCGACACGGGATCTCCCGTTGCCCAAAATTTGCTCACCTGCTGCGTCACCGGATCGGTCCGTAAAATATTTTCCCGGGTCGGGTACCCCTGAAGCGAATGATATACCTGTGAGACTCCGCTTGCACCGAGATTGAATGAAGGATTCGACTGACCTGTATACGTCAGCGACGTTACCGGAAGATTTTTTAAACCTTTTTTGTATGAAAAATTAACCAGAGCTGAATCATTTCCGGACCCTTTAACCACCGGTCCCTGAACAATGTCGAAACCGATTACGGGGGGTATGATGTTGTATTTTAGATACTCAGCATCCAGCGTCTTTGAGTTGTACACATATCCCAATCCCAGAAGTGAATCTGATCCGGCAAGATTATCAGTTGATCTGCCTAGATCGACCGCCGACCAAATTCCAACATACATATTCGATAATGCCGTTGAAGGCTTGCTTGAGGAAGTTCCTTTATAGATCAATTTACATTTTCGGAAGAGTGTATTTGCCATTGCTCCTGTCGTGTTAAATCCCCACACAGTCACCTGCATTTCCATGCCGATGCCTGCCGTGCCCCAAGGAGAATTTCCGCCGAGGTCATTGCAGACATACCAAATAATCTGATCAGCATTCGCCACTCCGGGCGAATCCGACGTTGTGTCCGGTATCTCCACCCCGAATTCATTGTAGATGAACTTGGGATCATAGATGCCGTTCTTATTCACATCAACATACGGAGCACCGGAAGCGCCGGGCCATTCTTTCCAGTCTTTTTTATATTCCGAACGAAGCCGCTGAACATCCATAACGCTTATGCTGTTTTCTGCATTGCCGTATGTCTCAGCCGCATCCCGGCGAAGATCCGCCGTTGTATAGTCTTTTCTGATCCTCCAAATTCTTAGTTGCGAACCGAGATAGTTTTCTGCTAATCCGGTCTGGAGGCCCAGTATTGAACCTTGCCGAAGCGTTGAGGAATAATAACTGCCATTCACAAATGTAAAAGCATTGCTTGAATCGTTCCTGACACCGCCGAATAAAAATCCGGATGTATTGATCGTTGGCGCTGTGTTTCTCGGGTATGATGCGCCGACGATTTTCAATGTTGAATTCGATGCTTCCTGTCTGCCGTCAGAAGAATACCACGCAGTGATATTGTTGATCGTCATCGGAGCCCAGAAGATGCCGCTGTTTGGGACTGTTCGCTGCGGAAATACTGCGGAATGAAAAAAGATCAATAAGAGAATAATAAACGGTAATTTTTTCATTAACGATCTATTGCGCAGTGGAAATGACGCTGCAGGGGTTGAACGGATTCGGTTGATTGCACGGCGATCGTTCGCCATAGTGCGGCGCAATCCAGCAGGAAGAAAATTGCTGCGGCGACGTGACCACTGTCCCGCCCCGTTGAAAAATTGTGAAAGACGCCGTCACGCGAAATTGCTGTTTTGCAGAAACGAAACGGAAACCGGGATCATTCTGAGAATTCGCATTGACGATACAGTCGCGGTCAACCGCATACTTCACCTGCGACATGAGATTTGTGCTGTCATCGGTCTTGAGATTCCACCGATAGCGTAAAATAATCGAATCATTCGGATCGATGGAAAGTCTGTTCGTGGAAAAATTATATCCATTGGCATGGAAAAGATTATCGATCGTCAACTGGTCCGTGCGGTAAGGGATTATCGCTCCCCGTTCTTCCGGAGCGGCCAGCCATTCAACCTTGATCGTTCCTTTCAGCGAGGCAAAGTCATCCAGCGTTTCATCATAGAAATTTTTATACACAACATAGATATCGATCGAAGACTGCGTCGGTTTGCTGTCCGACACATATTGATACTGTGACGAAGCGCTGCTGGTGAATAAATTTTCGGGATTATTTTGCGGCGGTAATTCTTCGTCGCATGCCGAAAATATCACCGGCAGCACAACGATGAATGGAATAAAATATTTTTTCATGAAAAGAGACCATCGTGAAGAAAAAAAGCGCCATTTCATTTATCAAAATAGCGCCCAAGAACATTGATGCGTTTCGTTAATTTTCCGGCCTCATTTGAGGGAAGAAGATGACATCTCTGATATGATCTTGCTGCGTGAGCAGCATAACAAGACGATCGAGTCCAATTCCAAGGCCTGCGGTTGGCGGCATTCCGTACTCCAGCGCACGCAGAAAATCTTCATCCATCGTCTGCGCTTCATCATCGCCACGCTCACGGAGTTTCACCTGGTCTTCGAACCGCGCACGCTGATCGAGCGGATCGTTCAGTTCGGAGAATGCATTACAGATCTCCTGGCCGTTCACAAATCCTTCAAAACGCTCCACCAGACCATCCTCACTGCGATGTTTTTTGGCAAGGGGCGACAGTTCAACAGGATAATCCATGATGAACGTCGGCTGGATCAGATGCGGCTGAACCTTCACACTGAAGATCTCATCAATAATCTTACCGGATCCGATCTTCGGATCAAGGTCTATCTGCAGTTCTTTTGCTATCGCGCGTAATTCCGCTTCGTTCTTCCCGCGTAATTGTTTGCCCGAATATTTTTCGATCGCACCGAACATCGTCAACCGCTGCCACGGAGGCGTGAAGTTGATCTCGTTCTCACCCAGTTTTACTGTTGCGCTTCCATTCAATGACTGAGCAATGGAAAAGACCATCTGCTCTACAAGTTCCATCATCCAAAGATAATCCTTATACGCCACATACAATTCCATCATCGTAAATTCAGGATTGTGCGTGCGGTCCATCCCCTCATTGCGGAAATCTTTTGCGATCTCATACACGCCGTCGAATCCCCCTACGATCAGGCGTTTCAAATACAGTTCATCCGCTATACGAAGAAACAACGGAATATCCAGCGCATTATGATGCGTCGCAAAAGGCCGAGCGCTTGCGCCGCCGTACATCGGCTGTAATGCGGGCGTTTCCACTTCCAGGAAATTCTTCTCGTCAAGAAACCGTCTCATCTGACGCAGGATCATGGAACGCTTGATGAATGTTTCGCGTATCGAAGGATTCACCACCAGATCGACATACCGCTGACGGTACCGAAGTTCCTTATCGGAGAACGGATCGAACGTTACTTTATTCCCCTGCTCGTCCGTTTTTTCTTTTACCACGGGAAGAGGACGTAATGATTTTGAAAGGAGAACTAATTTTTGCGCATGGACCGATACCTCACCCATCTTTGTCCTAAAGACATATCCTTCAACACCAATAATATCACCGATATCGAGAAGTTTGAACTGGTCGTAGGCATCACCTAAATCGTCTTTTTTCAGATACGACTGTATCCTGCCTGTCATGTCCTGAATATGACAGAACGAGGCTTTCCCCATTCTGCGTATGGACATTATACGTCCGGCTACGGCAACGATCCACTGCGGCATCTCGTCCTTGAAATTTTCAAGGATCTCCTTCGACGTCGAGTTCCGCTCAAATCCGTACGGATAAGGATTCACCCCTGCCGCCCGTAAATGTTCCAGTTCTTCACGCCGGCGAACCATTAAGGTGTTCAGTTCTTCGTGATAATCTTTTTGAAGTTCGTCAGACATAGATAAAAATTCCAAATACAAATTAGTGTTTACGGTTAACCAACCACTTGCGTTAATAATAATTGCTGATAATGTTTTCCTGAGTTCAATTGCTTCATCGAGAAGTTTTTTCGCCTCTGCTGAACTCCGCCAGTTTCACACACACATCGTTCTGTATCTTCTCCGCTTTCGATGTCGGAACGGTGTAATGGTTTGCCACCATAGAAAAAACGAACATCTCGCCATCCGCACTCGTCACATATCCGGAAAGGGCGCGCACATAACCGATAAATCCCGTTTTGGCGTGAACATTCCCTTCTGCTTTCGTTCCTCTCATTCTGCTCCGTATCGTTCCATCAACGCCGGCGATCGGAAGTGATTCATAAAACGGCAGAAAATATTTTTCCTGATACATTCCGGACAGGATGGAAACAAGATCCGACGGAGTAATAAGATCCATCCGCGACAAACCGGAACCGTCAGCCATTCTCAAACG
>CAJBTU010000356.1 GCA_903958625.1 uncultured Ignavibacteriota bacterium
GCTTGTTTGTTTAGATATAACTGACTATATTTACCGCTATAACAGTAAAAAATGATACAGTCTCAGGAATTAGCAGATATAATCAGGATGCATCGGAAAGCAGCCAAATTAAGTCGTGACAAATTAGCAGAAATGTCTGGCGTTGGTAAAACTGTGATTTACGATATTGAGAAGGGGAAGGAGACTATTCAATTGAATACCTTACGAAAGGTACTCAGTGTATTGAACATCAAAATAGAATTAACAAGTCCGCTAATGGATAATTTACGAAACATGGAAAATGAGAAAGGCTAAGATATATGTTAAAGGAGTTGAGGCAGGAACTTTAAGACTGCAATTTTAGAAAGCTGTACAGGAAGTAAAACATGGAAAACCAGAACAATTGTTGTAACAGATGCAGTCATGCTTCATAACGGTCCTAAAGGATCTGATGTTGCTCTTGTCAACACTGATAGCGTTGATGATATATTCCATATGATTGAAATTGAAAAGGGTGCTCATCCTTTGACAACCACTGTTCGTGAAGAACGCAATGGTAATGTGAGCTCGTATTCATTGAATCAAAATTACCCGAATCCTTTCAACCCTTCCACGGTTATTGAATACAGTTTACCAGAAGCAGGATTTGTCACGGTAAGGGTTTTCAATCTGCTAGGACAAGAAATTACCACTTTGGTGAATGAATACAAGCGGAGTGGTACGTATCAAGTTACGTTTGATTCAAAACATCTGTCGTTACCTTCAGGAATGTATATATATACGCATTCTTCCGGAAAGTATTCTCAAGCAAGAAAGATGCTGCTTCTGAAATAAGAATTTGCGAACAGAATTTTTTGTCGTCGACCTGGATTAATGATGTCATAAGAAACACAACCGTTCAGAGGATAGCCGGTGGAAATAAGGTGACCTGTTCTATCCATTTGTCAATGACGATTATAACGTATTAAGCAAGGAGATAGGAACAAGCAACTGTCAGGCTGAATTCAAACCAATCGATAGACATTGGACGTAATGTATTTATGTGTCAAATGATATTCTAACGAAAACATATTGGTGGAGACGCAATGAAAATAGTATATGTGCTTCTTTTTTTGTATCTGTTTCTTATAACATGCCCAAGTGTGGCTAATGAAAAAATACAAAAGAAATCAAAACCGAATATCATTGTTTTGTATGCTGATGACTTAGGTTATGGTGATCTCAGTTGCTATGGTGCAACTGGAGTACAGACTCCGAATATTGATAAACTGGCTATAGAGGGAGTTCGATTCACGGACTCTCACTGTTCTGCAGCGACGTGTACTCCTTCACGGTATTCACTTCTCACCGGAAGTTATGCGTTCAGAAGTAATGCAGAGATATTGCCAGGTACAGCCCCATTAATAATTCGACCCGAAAGACCAACTCTGCCGGGTATGCTCAAGAAAAATGGTTACAAAACGGCTATTGTAGGGAAATGGCATTTAGGTTTAGGGAATGGTGTTATTAACTGGAATGAAGAGATCAAGCCTGGACCTCTTGAAGTCGGATTCGATTATTCATTTATTCTGCCAGCGACTGCCGATAGAGTGCCGTGCGTATTTGTTGAGAATCATAGAGTAGTCAATCTGGAAAATGACGATCCAATCTTTGTTGATTACGATAAGAAAGTAGGTAATCTTCCGACAGGTCTTTCCAATAAGGAAATGCTTAAGATGGAAGCTGACACGCAGCACAGCGCAACGATCATTAATGGAATTAGCAGAATCGGATTCATGGATGGTGGTAAAAAAGCCTGGTGGGTAGATGAGACATTTGCAGAGATATTCACTGCCAAAGCTGCCAATTTTATTGAGAGTAACAAGAACAAACC
>CAJBTU010000357.1 GCA_903958625.1 uncultured Ignavibacteriota bacterium
AGCACGTAAATCCGACACAAAATCCGAAATGCTGAAATCTATTTCATGACCGACTGCGCTAATGACGGGAATTTTGGATGAAAAGATCGCTCGGGCAACAACTTCCTCATTGAAAGCCCAAAGATCTTCCAACGAACCTCCGCCGCGGCCAACAATCATCACATTAACCAAATTCTGTTCGTTGAGCAGAGCAATTGCATCGGCAATTTCCTCTGACGCACCGATGCCTTGTACTTTAACGGGAACAAGGATAATTTCTATTGCTGGAAATCTTCTTCTTAATACTGAAATCATGTCGCGAATTGCCGCACCCGTTGGCGAAGTGACAATTCCTATGCTCCTAGGATACTCCGGTAATGGTTTCTTGAAATCCTCGCTAAATAATCCTTCATCATACAATTTTTGTTTTAATTGTTCGAACGCTATTTGAAGTTCACCTTTTCCCAATGGCTGGATCTGGTAGCAATCTATCTGGTAATTTCCGCGCGGTTCATATACTGTAATATTACCGCGAATAAGCACTTTCATCCCGTCATTGGGCCGAAACATCAACTGTGCTGCCCTGCTTCTCCACATTACGGCTGAGATCTGTGATTGATCGTCCTTAAGTGTGAAATAGAGATGTCCTGAAGAATGCAGTTTGAAATTTGATATTTCCCCTTGAATCCAGACATTGGAAAACCCTTTTTCCAATACTCCTTTGATCTGCCGGGTAAGTTCTGTTACGGAAAGTATTTTGTCATCTTTCATAGATAAATATAGCGAAAGAGTGCGAATAAGAAAAACCTTCCTTATATTAAAAATAAAAACTATGAAGTTAGATATTCTCGCCATTGGTGCGCATCCGGACGATATTGAATTGTCTTGCGCCGCTACAGTTGCAAAACTGGTCCGACAAGGGAAAAAAGTCGGCATCCTTGATCTTACGGAAGGTGAATTGGGTACACGTGGCAGCCGGTCCATTAGGAAGAATGAAGCAGCGGCTTCTGGTAAAATCCTCGGACTGAGCACAAGGGTCTCTCTTGGATTAAAAGACGGTAATATTGAAGTAACCCAGATTAACATCAAGAAAGTCATACAACTCATTCGTTTATTCCAACCGACCATTCTTCTCATCCCTCATTGGCTCGAACGGCACCCAGATCACGAACATGCGCATTGTCTGTGCCGCGAAGCATGGTTTTACAGCGGTCTTGAGAAGATCGTAACAAAGTACCAGGGAAAGCTACAGGATCCTTACCGTCCCAAAAAATATTTCCACTTCATGCAGAAATATGAATTTCAACCATCATTTGTCGTTGATGTTTCAGATGTATATGACGTAAAGAAAGAATCATTGCTGGCATTCCGGTCACAGTTCTACGATCCCAAAAGCAAAGAGCGGGAAACGATTCTATCTTCACGATTATTTTTAGAATCCATTTACGCAAGGGACCGGCACTTTGGAAGCCTGATCAATGTTGAATACGGCGAACCATTTTTCAGTGTAGAACCGCTTGGGCTCAATTCATTTTTCGATATTTTGGTGTAGGAGAAGACATGACATGTCCACATTGCGGTTCCGATCAATTAAGCAGCGCAAATATTTGTTTGCAATGCGGAAAAGCATTAAAAATTGTCGAACGAACTAAACAACAAAAAACTATACGGATTGCTTCGATCCTTATCCTTATCACTGTGCTTGTTTCCGGCATTGGATATTTTTTTGAAACGATCGGTCGCACATACCATCCAGTTATAGAGCATCAGCCTTCAATCGGAATGGGAGTTTCTTCTGCTGACGGTAAGACCGTGAGCACAAAAACAACAGCACTAATTGAAGGAAATGATATTGTTATTCCGGTGGATGTTATTAAGACCAATCGCATCGTTCTTGTAGATGATCCGGAAGGAATACAAAATGTACCGGTGCTGATCTATATGACTCCGCACGGCAAAGTAGTTACCGCAATGAGCATCAGCGAATCATGCCGCTCGAATGATTTTTATTTGGAGGGAGATGACATTCATTGCGCGAACTGCCCCTCATACTGGAACATGGAAAGTCTTGAAGCATATGCCTGTTGTCAAAAATATTATCCAGAACCAATCTCAAGCACAATTATTGCCGGCAAAATTAGAATCGATAAAAATCTGGTGCAGCGCTGGAGAACACGGCTTTAAAATAAAAAAAGCCGGTGTTGATTCCGGCCTTTTTTATTAAAAGCTGCATACATATGCTATTTTTTAGATACTTCTTTTATTCTCCGTACAATCGTAATTAAAAAACCGCCGATCAAAGCAACTGTTCCGATCCATACCAAATTGATGTATGGTTTTACACTTGCTTCAACGACCAAGGTTTCCTTTTTTGACGCATGAGAAGCAGAAGAGTTATTTACTCCATTGATCGTCAATGTCACTTTTGCTTCATCATCGTTCTTACTCGGGTTCATGCTTTTAATCTCAAACGAGATACCGGTATTGGACAGCAAGGCCTCCTTATAAACCGGTTGACCGCCTTTATTGGACATGGTTGGGTGAATAATTTCTTTCTTCCCATCCTTTGTTACTTCAATATCCATTACCAGATAATTCCCCTGTTCCTTGGTTTGAGTGAAAGTATAATCCAAATATTTTATATCCATGCCTTCGTATGTCTCTGTTTTTCCTTTGAAGATGGTTACTTCGTTCCCTTCAGGGACTTCAAGTGATAATGGAGATACATAAAAGTCCTTTGTGATGAGATTGATAATATCGGGATTACGGATGAGTGAACCTTCATCCCCTTCTTTGAACATCACCGGTGTTACAACGAATTTTTGTCCGTTTTTTTCTACTTCAACATTAAAGCCGAAGCGGCCGCGTTCCAAAGGCTGATAGCCTACATACGTCATTTTGTAGCCAAGAGCTTCTACTTGTTTCCCCTGTTCAAGATTCACCGTTTTAACATCATCGTATTTTGCGGAGGCAACAAATCCAAGGAACATAATTGCTATTCCGATATGTGCAAGCGATCCACCAGCCATTCTCGGATTACCTTGAACGATCTTTATTCCCATAATGACATTTGTAAACAGCGCAAATGAGGAAGCGAAGATAAAGATGATCATCATCGGGTGTATTGCCCCCATAAAGAACGTAATTACTGTCAATGCAGCGGAAAGGATGACGGGAAGGAGTAATTGTTTGAGTAACGCATCGGTTTTAGAATTCTGCCACCACAATAATTGGCCAATGCCGGATAGCAGAGCTATTGCGATGCCTAACGGAAGTGTTGTTGTGACATAAAATGATGGATCGACCGCTGATATTTTTCCTTTTAGAATATTAGTGATAATCGGCGATGAAGTACCGATCACGATGAAAATAGCGGCAAATACCAACGATGATGCACCAAGAAATAGTGCAAATTCTCGCGAAACCAGAGAATGCTCCACCGGAACGACAGGCATTTCTTTCCAACGAGAAAATAATAAGCCGAAACCAAGCGCTGAAAAAAGCGCGATGACAAATAACAAAAGCCAATACACCCACATGCCCGGATCAACAAAAGAATGGACGGAGGTTTCACCAAGCACTCCGCTTCTTGTCAAGAAAGTTGAATAAAGAACAAGGATAAAACAGAACATGCTCAGTACAAAATTTGTCTTGATGTAAGTTCCATTTTTCCGCTGAGCAAGCATTGTATGGATCGAAGCGAGACAAACCAGCCAAGGAACAAGCGACGAATTCTCTACGGGATCCCATCCCCAATAACCTCCCCAACCAAGAGTTTCATATGCCCAGTAACCGCCTAAGATGATCCCTGTTCCCAGCATCATTGCACCAAAAACAGACCATGGAGTTGCTACTTTTATCCAGCTCACATAATCCTTCTTCAACATAGCGGAAACTGCATATGCAAAAGGGATCGACATGGATGTAAATCCGCTGAACAATATTTGCGGATGGATCACCATCCAATAATTTTGCAGTAATGCATTCAATCCTTTTCCTTCCGTGGGAATTTGAGCCCAAAGGCTTCTTGCCTGATCGACCCAGATGAAATTTGTCACGGTACTTGGTATTTCACCCACATGCAGCAGTTCTGAAGAGAATTGTTCCCAGATCGGTTTGAAAGGATTTTTTACGACCAGCATCAAAATCAGAAATGAGAAGATGGCTGAAAAGACCGCCATGAATTCTGCTTCATATCCCCTTTTTGAAGTATATCTGAGCAGCACCAATCCGATGATACCGGTATAAAGAGCCCACAACATGAAACTGCCCTCTTGTCCTGCGTAAAATGTTGAAACAAGAAGCGGCAGAGGAAGATCGGTGGAACTGTAATTCCAAACATAGTAATACTGAAACTGATGATTCAGAATAAAATAGATCATCATCACCGATGCGGTGACGACACCGGCAACAGCCAATTCATAGAATAACCGTGCAAATCTTTTGACCTGTTCGGAAGAATTCTTGTGGACGATAAAATATAGAATTGTGGAAAGAATTGAAGCGGCAAATGCAATCTTGATTATTGCTGCACCGAACATGGATACCTCATAAAGTTTTCTTTACAGCTTCGCCGTTGCCTTCATACTTTGAAGGACATTTCGTCAAAAGTTCATTTGCATGAAAATATCCATCTTTGAATCTTCCTTTTGCTACGACTTCCGTCGCCATCTCGAAATTATTCGGCTTTGCACCGTCGAGCACAACTTTTACTTCCTGATCATTATCATCAACCATATAAAATGTGAACTGGGCTTTTGCAGCATCGAATTGAGATTCTTTTTCCTTAACCCATTTTCCTTTTACCTGGACTTTTTTATTGACAGACTGTGCTTTGGCAAAGTCCATATACTCAATATTACTCTCAATAAATGTTGATGCTCCGAATATTAAAGCCCCAACGATGATAATACTTGCAACAAGTACTTTCAGATTCATGTGATCCCCTTTTATTTCTTAATTTGTTCTTCAAGTTTTTTAATTTTCAGATCCAATTTGAACATGTATCCCAAAAACCCAAACCAGATGGCCAGGACCACTACCAGGACTACATACATCTGATTATTTTCAAAAAATTCCATACAATCCTCGTTTAATGTGATTCGTTAATTTGTTGAACGTGCCGTTCGATTCTCATCAAACGAACTTTGAGCGTGTACATCCAGAAATATAAAACAGTAAATCCGATCAGTGATGCAAAAAATACCATCAACATATTGGTCGCCATCTTGAATTCCAGCACTGGGCCTTTCCCCTGTTCATCACCAAGGGACCCGGGATGAAGTCCGGACATGATCCTTGGCATCACAAAAATAAAGAACGGAACAGTGACACCGGCTATTATTGAATACACTGACGATAAAGTCGCTCTGCGTTCTTCTTCATCGATTGCGGACCGCAGCACGAAATATGCTCCATAGATCAATAAAAGAATAAAAATCGATGTCTGACGCGGATCCCAGTTCCAAAATGAACCCCAATTGAACTTCGCCCATACCGCACCGGTCAGCGTCGCCAAGACACAAAGCAACAATCCTAAGCTGGCTGAAGATACTGAGCGAAGATCGTAATCCATATCCTTTTTGCGAAGATACATGGCACCATAAATCATCGACATCACAAACGCAACAACAGTTGCCCAGGAAATCGGTACGTGAAAAATGATATTTCGAGCTTTTTCTTCAAGCCCGGGAATAAACGGAAACTCATACCATGTTTGCGGGACCCTCACCATAGGGAACGCTATTCCCGCGATAATAATTCCTGTGATCCAAACCGAAACAGCAATTTTAAGCCACATCTTCATAGAACTAATCCTTCCAAACAAAATCGAATACTAAAAATGATGTTGCAACCATGACAACGGTAAATGATATCAAAATTTGAAATTCCTTCACCGCTTCGGTTAGAAAAGCACCCTCAGTAGATAGCTTTGTTGCATTGATGCACGTCAGTAAAAGCGGGAGTAATATTGGAAACGCAAGCACAGGAAACAACGTTCCTTTCGTATTCGCTTTGGCGATAATTGCCGCAAGGATCGTAGACGCGCTGGCTAGTCCTGCACTTCCGAGGAAAATTGTGATCCAAAATATTTCATACGACTTTACTTCAAATTCATTGATGAACAATAAATACGAAACGGCTATGATCAACGACAGGAATAAGATCAGAATGAAATTGTAAAGAAGTTTCCCGATGTACACCGAACTTGAATTGACAAGAAGTCTTAGCGTCATCGAAGTTCCGCGCTCTTCCTCAGCAACAAAAGTTCGGGAAAGTCCGGACATTGCGCTGAAAAAGATGACGATCCATAATGTTCCTGATAGTATGTCCTGTGTCGGCGACTCTTTACCGATCGAAAAGAGAATGATCGACAAGGTTGTTACAACGAACATCAACAAAGCATTCAGCGCGTAGCGTGTACGGAACTCGGAAACGAATTCTTTGACAAAAATATGATATGAGGTTGTTAATGTCATGGTCTCAATAAATTGTAACGTTCTGTTTTCTTCACGCTTTTCCATTCTCAACGGAATAGATGGTATCGGCATATTCCAGATCATCTTTGTCATTGGTTGCAAAGATGAGTATGCCATGCTGTTTCTGCAACTTCATGAATTTCCGCACTGCTTCTATTCCGTATTGATCTAGATTAGAAGAAGGCTCGTCCAGAACAAGAACTTCCGGTTCATGTAGAAGTGCTGCGCAATATTTCAGTCGCTGTTTCATTCCGGAAGAATAATTTTTCACTTCCTTCATGCGATGATCGTAGATTCCAAATTCCATCAGCAGCATTTCGGCCCGTTTCACGCTTTCACTTCCCAGATTCCTAACCTTTGCGATGAACGTGAGATTCTCCTCAGCCGAAAATTCTTCATACATATTCAAATATGGCGACACTAACCCGATATGCGGATAATAATCAGGATATGGAACAGTTACACCTTCCACCGAAAATTCAACGGTCCCTTTTGAAGGTGAAAGAACCCCGCAAAGAATCTTTATCAGTGTTGATTTCCCGGAACCGTTTTTTCCCGTTACTGCAAATGAAGTACCTTCATTGAGTGAAAATGATACTTTTTCAAGAATGAGCTTCCGGTTGTATAATTTACTAATATTTTCGGACTTAAAGGTCAGTTTTTTCATCGAATTACTGCAAATTTTCCTTTGACAATATTGGATCCTTTCGACAAAATATACAAATAAATTCCTGACGGCACTATTTCCCCTTTATTATCTCTTCCTTTCCATTCCGCATATTGTATGCCAGAAAACGTTGTATAATTGACTGTATTTGAATAAATAACGTCAAAATCGATTGCTGACAAGACTGTAAGGGTAGCCTCGCTTGAAGCACCGATACCATCAAGGGAAATTAGCAGCGATGATGATGAAGGAGTAAATGGATTGGGAAAACATGTAGACAACGATTTTGTACCGATGGGAATATACGACCAATATAACGGATCCGATGCAGAGAATTTTGCATAAATAGAACCTGCAACCAATGGGAAACCAGATGATGCAGAGGACGTGTATAAGACTTTTGAAGTGAGGGTTTTTTGGCCATCGGCAACAAGATCGTCATAATTTGCGTTGGAGATAATGAAAAAGGCCGAATCAGAAGATTGACTGACTTTATAATAGTTTGAAACAAAACTTTTCGATACAACGGAAATCTCTTGAACAGCTGGACTTGCTATCACCGATCCGCTAATTGAAACCGGAGGCAGTAATTTCGCATCTGAGTAATACCGAACGGAATCAGCACGATGAGCCGTATAAAAATTCCAAAATGAAAAATCAACATACTCCCGTTGGATTGAGGTAGAGTGTTTGTTGAGTGCAGATGTTAAAGCTGGGACCGGTCGTAGAAGTTTTAATTCTTCCCAAATATCACGCATTATTGAAGCGCTGAATTTTTTCATTAAAAACATTCCCCAGATCGCCCTTTCATATCCGGCAAAACTCGATTGTGAACGGATGACAAATAATGGAAGTGAAGAAATATTTTTAAAATATGTTTGGACATCAAAGATATAATCTTTTGCATCCTTAAAAACGGCATTTTCCATCGCCTCGGCGCACATTTCGTAAAAATAGAATTGATCGTCTTCCCAAACACCTGATCCCCCCACCTGTACTGCATGATGGAATTCGTGAGCAGTTGTGGCAAACACGGCAAGAATTCCTTTTGTTCGGTACCCGGTACCATAATCGTTATCCATCCTTATAAAGGATGCATATTGCTGATTTGTTTTTACTGAACCTGTGGGAAGATCGTATTCAATGATAGTCTCTCCAAAAAGACCTGCGCTGAGATCCATAACATAAAAATCGTATTCGTTTCCTCCTCCTCTATTATCGTCTGCCGGAGGCTGGTTGAATCCAAACGAAGTGATTTCGGCGTTCCAGACGGAATCAAGGATCACAACCAGCGTATCAATAAACTTTTGCTGAGAATTGGGTATTCGGATTCCGAATGCATCGACCATTGACGGCACATTTGCACCCGAAGTATCAAAATGAATTCGAATCTTTTGATTTTTTGTGAGGATGGATTTTTGCAAAACCGGACGTGAAATAGCCGGGAGTTGTAACTGTAACTTCTTTGCCTGTGTCAGCAAGCGAACATGGCGAAATGTTCCGCATTTTTCCGATTGATCCTGGGCAAAGAGCGGTAAGACAACAAATAATATTAAGAAAACACTATTTTTTAATGCCATAAATCACTGTTATGGTATGACCGGAAGGGTTTGTGTAGGCAATATCCGAAACGCTGTCCCCGTTAAAATCTCCGCATCGAAAGACTGACTCATTCAGGATGTCGGCGATATGCACTTTCGGAAAGAATTTTCCGTTTCCTTTTCCACGATAGAACATCAATTCATTAGAATTTTTATCTGCAAATAAAATATCAAGAATACCGTCATTATCAAAATCGTAAGATTGTATCTGTTCGGACGCCTTGACAACAATAGCATTTGCTACCGTCTCAAACTGTTCAAACTGATTTGCTTTGTTCCCCAATGACAAACGCAAAGTATTATTCGGCGACGTATACAGTAAACAGTCTTTGCGTTGATCACCGTTAAAATCATCAATGATGATCATCGCTTTTTTGATCACCGAATCCGGCAGAATGGTTGAAAATACCATTCCCTTAAAATTTCCGCTGGAATCGTTCATAGTAACGCCTAAAACATTGTTCTGAGTGTTGATGTCGTTATAAACGTACAAAAGGTCTGTTTTCCCGTCATAATTAAGATCGTTGATCGTTGAAAAAATAATTTTTGAAGGAATGACCGGCATAAGACTTTTAGTAAGAAAACGAGTCCCTTTTACCTGTTGATAAAACACGATTGAATTTGTTGCGGTGGACATGAATGCATACAATGAAATTCCTTTTTCCATGTACGATACATCTGGGAGAACCGTAATCGGTTTTTCAGGCAGCGTTATGGAAAACTGTTCAACATCTCCGGTCAATGCCGTTAAGGAGTCTTTTTCTTTATGTAGAGTAATCAACGATATTTTGGGATTCTCTTGATGTATCGTATAAAGTGTGATCGTTGACTCGCTCTTTGCGTAGAGTGATGCAGCAATAGGCTTTTCAGGTGTTTCCAGCGATAATTGTCCGTAAAAATATTGAGAATCGGAAATCATTATTGACAGTGTCGATGATTCCAGGTTGCTGACAACGATGTCATCTTTTGCATCTCCATTGAGGTCCAGGACATACAGATTATTTGGTCTGCTGCCGACAGCAAAAAACATCTCATCTTCGCTTAACGGAATGACCGTCTGTGAATTCCATAACACGCTGTATTCCGTTATGTGCCTGTCAAACTGGACAACGTCCGATAATCCGTCGCCATTCATATCACCAAGCAATACATCCGTTGAGGCAGGGTCGGTTCCGAAGACAATTTCATCATAGAAAGTGCCATTCGATTTATTGAGAAATAATGAAAAGATGTTCGATCTGCCGTCCACAAGAAGGATATCTTTAGCGCCGTTATTTTGAAACGATCCTCTCGCTAACTGTGAAGGGATACTGTAGATAGGAAGACCTTGTGAGAAAGAAAAATTTCCCAACCCGTCCCCTTCAAGTATCTGGAGTGTACGGTCTTTTGTTGATGTCACGGCAACATCGGCTAGTTTATCATTATTGAAATCTTCAAATAATGTTTGAACGCTGTCTTCGGCAAAGGAAAGTACAGTCTGTTCGGAGAATTTCAATTTTCCTAAACCCAAAAACAATATTGTTTCATTGGCAAGCCAGTTGTGCAGCGCGACATCGATGATATTATCTCCATTCAGCGCAATCAATGAAATATCGCTGACTGGAATATTCGGAAAGAGTGTCCGCACGGGATTGAATTTTCCATTTCCTTTTCCCAGCAGAAGGCTTATTCCCGATGAAAGTTTACCATAACTCAGAATATCAGGAATTTTATCATTATTGAGATCGCCTATAGTAACTTTTTCAGGATAAAAATTTACGGAATGGAATGATTTTACGTATGTTGAATCGGAGCGCTTGCTGATCAATGCTTCCACAAGGTTCTGTTCGCGGTGGACAATAACGATATCATCAATTCCGTCATCATTGATATTTCCAACGGTTATCGATGTTACGTTGGCGGAGATTTTCATTGTTGTCATTCCGCCGAATTTCCCCATCCCATTATTTTTCATTATACAAAGTACTGAGGAATCGCTGTTGTAGAATAACAGGTCCGGGTATTTTGACGAGAAAAAATGGATGAAGCGCGGATTCTGAATGGGAAATGGGAGTTCAAATTTTTGGACAACACTGATGGAATTTACGGCACGGATCTGTGCAGCGACGGCAGCGGGTAATACAAGGTTCAGCACAAACAGTATAAAGATGTTCGATTTAGTCCGTAAGCAAAAATTCCCCTTTTTTGCATTCACAAGTATCTGATTTAATTTAGTATTTTTTTTCTGCGTGATAACCGAAGCTCACGTCGGTGAAGAGCGTCATCAAATCTGCGTTGTTCTTCTTCTGTCGCTACCGTCACTTGAGGAACCTGCATTGGAGAGCCGTTTCCATCAAGTGCAACAAACGTTAGATATGCCGTATTAGCGTGTTTCACCGTTCCGGTCAATAGATTTTCGGAAAGAACTTTTACGCCGACTTCCATGGATGTTCGAAATACCCGGTTGACAGAGGCATTCAACATTACCACCTCTCCCGTTTTAATCGGATGAAGGAAGTTGAGATCATCAACAGATGCAGTGACACAGATATGATGCGAGTGACGCGCAGAAGCGATCGCCGCAACAAGATCAATCCAGTGCATCAACTGACCGCCGAGCAGATTGCCGAGCTGATTAGTATCATTGGGCAACACTAACTGTGTCATGCTTGCCTGATGCGGTTTCAGTGGTAATTCTGATTTCATTCTGACTTGCTCATTTGCCGTATCTGTTGGTCCTGCTGATATTCGGTCTTATCCTTTTCGATCTTCACCTGAAGTTCGGTAATATCCGTTTTCAATTCAGTGTCGGGAAATTTTACGAGTAATTCATTAATCGTTTGTTCAGCCCCTGCGAAATCCTTACGTTCGTTCTGACACTTTGCCTTCCAAAACATTCCATCATCCACATACGGAGAATCGTGATACTCCTGGATCAATTTATCAAAATATGAGACGGCGGCTTTATAATACTCCAATCGGTAATATAACAATCCACCGTCAAACATTTTTTTCGAGAGTTTCAAAGTCAATTCATTGATCTTCTGTTCCGCATCCTTCACCAGGCTATCCGTCGGAGAAAATTCAATGTAAGTCTGGAAGTTATCGAGCGCATAACGCGTGTATTTTTGATCCAATTGCGGCTTCGGCGACAATTGATAATATGATTCCGCTCGTTTATATCGAGAGACGCTGACAAAAGGACTACCCGGCATCAAGCGGACAAGATTATCATATTCTGCCGATGCAAGAATATATTCTCCTCTGATGAATCGGCATTCGGCAAGATAGAACTGAGCATCATCACCAAATTCACTTCCTTGAAACTGCACGGTAATGGTCTTAAAATCTTCAATGGCTTCAAGATAATCGCCATTATCGAATAATGCTTTCGCTTTGGCATACCGTTCTTCAACAGGAAGCGATATCGTTTCTTCGGTTGATGAACATGAAATAAGACTTAGAGAGAAGCTCAGAGCAAAAATGTACGGAAGAACTTTAATCACGTTAATTCCAATAATTTGATAGATCGATGTTAGAGAGTTGTTGTGTCCGTTGGATCAATTTATTTCGTTCCGTTGAATCCGTTAAAGGTTTCGTCTGCATCGAAACATCAACAGGGTAAAGCCGAGATACGGCAATGGTCGTTACCGTATCTTTCTTTTCGATGAAAAACTTAATTCCATAACTTCGCTGTGTCCAGTAATGTTGCGGTTGAAAAAAAACAAAATTACCAAGCGAGTGAACGATAAAACTCTTCCCTTTTTTCATGATTCCGTATGACACATGAGGATGATGCCCAAGAAAGATATCAACACCATTGTCGACACACCAATTCGCGAAAATCTTCACTTTTTGTGCTGGGACATCAGTGTATTCTACTCCGCCATGATAACTCATAACGACTACGTCAACAGAGTCTTTTATTGCCAGTATTTCTTGCATCAAACGCACAGTATCCGGTGTCGCAATATAACGTCGCCAACCATTTACGGTGATGTTCACAAACGATGTTACACTAAAGATAGCAAATTTTATGCTATTTTTCTTGATGATCAGCGGTTTAAATGGATCAGTGTTATCTTTAGACGTTCCAACGAACCGAATGTTCGCTTGTTGCAACCGGTCTATTGTCTCTTTAAGAGCATCGATGCCATAATCGAAAGCATGGTTATTTGCTGTCGAAACGATATCAATTCCCGATTGCAGCAGGGTTTGTACCGCTTCCGGTGGTGCTGTAAAAATGAGATTAAATTTTGGATGTCCGGTTTCACCGTTCTGATCAGAGATCTGGCTTTCGAGATTGGCAAAGACAATATCGGCAGAATCCTGCCTGATTGAATACTTATCAAACGGATAGTGGACATTGATCTTCAGTATTTTTTGTCCAACAGTTCTGCCAAGATTAACATCACCAAAGGCAAGGAACTGAACAGAATATGCTGTCACTTCGCGTTTTTGCTCAGGAATCGGTTCGTGTCTTCTATCAAGGAAGAGCAATAGGATCTCGGAAATAATCAGCAACGTAGATACAATAATTCCGATTATTGCTTTTGTAAGAGTATTCTTCAATGGTATTTTTCTACTGATCAACTTCGGATAGTAAAGAATAGGTAAATGGCTACACCGGATGCAATGGTCACAATTGCAGGTTCAAGAATCGAATCAAAAAAAGTTAACGCGGGTCTAACATAACCGGACAAAGGGGGCGCCTGTTCATTGAATTGCTCAACGGCAGAATAGGCCACCGTATCAGTGAATGTCTTAGAAACTTGCACTGCGCTGATCACTTTACCGTTGCTGTTTGAAATGAATGTTGCATTTAAACTCAAAGTCAGCTTCCGTTCCGTTTTGCGTTCGCCGAAGAACGATTCGGTGAACACTTCACCGTAAAAAACAGACGACTCCCGGACGGTAAGTTCGAGAGTCGTCATAGCTGAGTCCGTTTTTAGATACGTTGGAATATTCCTTAACGATAATCCCTGAATGAAGCGGTGATGGAAATAGGATGAAATAATATCATTACCCGTTTGAAGTGTAACCGGCATCTGTTGATTGATGCCGGCAGACACAATTTCCACCATCGCCGAATCGCACAACCGGAAAAATATCTCCCGGTTGTTCTTTGACGGTTCATGTTCAGAAGCAAAACATATGGAGAACAAAACCATTGTTACCGCTATGTTCCGCATGACTGAGGTCATTAAGCGTAAATTCCCCGGATCTTCAATGTTCGGGCTACTCTGTCTATTGCCACGACATAAGCACCGATACGCAGCGAAACTTTATGCTTTGCTGCAGTTTCGTAGACATTATCAAATGATGCCTTCATCATTCTTTCCAATCTACGGTTAACACGGTCTAGTGACCAGAAGTATCCAACACGATCCTGCACCCATTCAAAATATGAAACCGTAACACCGCCGGCATTCGCCAGGATGTCTGGAATAACGATGATGCCGCGATCGTTAAGAATAGGATCTGCTTTTGCTGTTGTCGGTCCGTTTGCTCCTTCAGAAATAATCTTCGCTTTGATCTTACCGGCATTCTTTTGCGTAATCTGGTCTTCCTTTGCCGCGGGGATTAATACGTCGCATTCTAGTTCCAACAATTCCGACTGTGTGATCTTATCGGCACCGTCAAATCCGCCGAGCGTTTTATTTTTCGAAACGTGGTCAATTGCTTTTTCAATATCAATTCCCCGTTTATTAAAATACCCGCCCGTTACGTCGGAGATACCTACAACTTTACAGCCTTGCATCTTCATCAACTGAGCAGAGATGGAACCGACATTCCCAAATCCCTGAACAACAACGGTCGTTTCTTTCGGTTTCATTCCTAGTTTTTCCATTGCGCCAAGTGTAACAATCATTACACCGCGACCGGTTGCTTCGCGACGGCCAAGAGATCCGCCGATGAGCAGCGGTTTTCCCGTAACAACACCGCTGACTGTTTTCCGCATGTGCATTGAATAGGTGTCCATCAACCATGCCATCGTCTGTTCATTCGTTCCCATATCAGGTGCAGGAATATCTTTATCATCGCCAAAAACATCCATCATATTAGCCGTATATCGCCGGGTGATCTTCTCCAATTCAACTTGAGTAAGTTTTGTAGGATCGCATTTCACACCTCCCTTTGCACCGCCGAACGGAACACTCAGCAGTGCGCATTTCCATGTCATCCATGCTGCAAGTGCTTTTACTTCATCGATATTCACATCAGGTGCATACCGGATACCGCCTTTGGAGGGTCCAAGGATATCGTTATGAATTACTCTATGTCCTTCAAATAATTCTACTTGACCGTTATCCATTTGAATAGGAATGGATACTGTTACCTGCTTTACCGGTGTTTTCAAATATTCGTATACACCTTTTTCCAATTGTAAAATTTCCGCGGCCTTATCAAAGCGCTGCATCATCGATTCAAATGGATTATCCTGATCAAGAACCGGTCCCGGTTCTTTATATTCTGTTGTCATACAATTGCCTCGTAATTAGGTTAATGAATGCAAAAATACTCACTTTGAATTGCGTTTCAAAGCGTTTTTTAGCTGGTGGATCGTAAATTCCGGTGAATCGTCAATGAAATGTCTTGAAAACCGTCGTGCTCTGCGGATCTCATTTTCATCGATATCAACAACGATTATATCTTCTTCAAACATTTTGGCTGTTGCAATAGAATCCCCGTTCGGACCAACAACATGTGATCCGCCCCAGAAATTGATTCCATCCTCAAAGCCTACTCGATTTGCAAAAACAATATAGGTTGACAGCAATCGTGCATATGCACGGTGCTGTTCATGATTAACATTTGCTGCTGCAAGTTCCTCTGATGAACCGGATAATCGGGTTGGACTGGCCGTTAAACTGATAATTACATCGGCACCATCGTGAGCAAGAATATACGGAAGGGACATATGCCACATATCCTCACATATCAATATCCCAAGTCTTCCAAATTTCGAGTCGAATACCCTGACATCTTTTCCCTGACTGAAATACCGCATTTCTTCAAACATGCCATATGTCGGAGGATAGTTCTTTCGATGGGCTGAGTGGACTTTACCATCTTCAAAAAGAAAAGCAGAATTGAAGATACCGTAATCCTTGGATTCCTCGACCGTTCCGAGAATGATCGTGATTTGTTTGGACAGTTTCAGCAGTTCGGTGAAATATTTATTAGGTTCGGCACGCAGTGCCATGTCCCAATTCAGATCTTTGACAGAATAACCGGTGAGACTTAATTCGGGGAAAACAATGACCTTCGCTTTTTTCGCTATCGCTTTTTGCACATACGCGATATGATGCTGAATATTCTTTTCAATACTCCCTACCGTTGAATCGATCTGGGCTATTGCGATTTTGTAATTCATATTATGATACTACTACATCGTTTGAGAGTTCGTTTGTATCTCCGGCTTTCATCGGAAATTCCTTTCGCAGAACTTTTCCTACTTCGTCGACAGCGTGGCAGATTCCTTCGACGAACTTATTCTGCCGGAAATAATCTGCAACCTTCATTGCTAAAATATCCCAAAATTCCTTTGAAACTTTTTTATTTATCCCTTCATCCCCAATAATCTGAAATTTTTTGTCGCTCATCAAAAGATAGATCAGAACGCCTGTCTTATCTTTTGTCTTTTCCATGCCCAGTTCAAAAAAACTTTGAATGGCCAAATCGTAGACTGATAAATTCCTGTTCTTCAGCGAGCGCGATTTATGGACGCTGACACGTATCTCTCCGATGGTTTCCTTCTCTACCTCGCCGATCTTTGCGGCGATCTGATCCATCTCCTCTTTTGTCAGAATATTTTTACTAAAAAAGCTCATAGTCAACTCCTAACAAATCGTTCGTTCAAGGATCGTTTCGTATTTTTTTAACTGCTTCATTAATGATAAATATGTCTTGGGGGAAAGCGATTGATATCCGTCAGAGAGAGCCTTGTCCGGATGTGAATGAACTTCTATCATCAAACCGTCTGCACCAGCTGCAAGAGATGCTTGGGCCAGCGGCGAGACCAGGTCCCACGCACCTGTTCCATGGCTTGGATCAACAATAATCGGTAAATGGGACAGTTTTTTTATCAATGGTACGCTATTGAGGTCGAGCGTATTTCTGGTATAGGTTTCAAATGTTCTAATGCCGCGTTCACATAATATCACGTTATAGTTTCCTCTGGAAACGATGTATTCCGCCGCCATCAACAGTTCCTCAATTGTGGAGGAGAATCCCCGTTTTAACAAAACGGGCTTGTTCAGTTCACCGATTTTTTCCAGGAGGGAAAAATTATACATGTTCCGTGCACCAATTTGCAACAGATCGGAATATTCGGCGACAACAGACAGTGTATCGGTATCTTTTACCTCTGTTACAATTTTTAATCCTGTCTTTTCACCTGCCTCTTTCAGATACTCCAGTCCTTCAAGTTTTAATCCTTGGAAAGCATACGGTGAACTTCTTGGCTTA